>JAEWQF010000053.1 GCA_023399295.1 Bacteroidota bacterium | reverse complement strand
ATCATCAGCTCCACCTTCCGGAAGTCGATGGGATGACTTTCGCTTTGCAGCGAGATGGTTCCCTTGTGCAGCATCTTGTCACCACCGTTGAGGTCGAACAACAGGGGATAAGTGGCATCGCGTTCATCCAGCTGCGGCTGGTTGTACTGCAACACGGTATCGCCGTTCACCAGATGGTAAAGCACCTCGTTGCCCCTCACCTCCAACTCTGCTGTCACCCACTCTTCTCCGAAAAAGAAGTCGGAACTAGAGCTGATGCAGTGATCCAGGATCAGCTCATCCTCCATCACGATGTTGGTGCCGGGGGTACAGACATTCAGGTTGGTACGTTCCACCAGCGAGTCGCTGCCCAGTAGCTGTACTTCTACCGAAGTGGGGAAATCCTGGTCGAGCGTCATCGTCTCCGGACGCTGACCATGCACCATGATGCCGGAGTTGCGGTAAGCCCACCCCTCACCACCGGGACATTGCTCACCCACGAAACGATATTCCACCCGCAACTTGTAGTGCGACAGCTCATCCTGGTAGAAGAGATGACCGAAACGGTTGTCAAACCGGTCGTACTGATCATAGCGCACCTTGAGCAACCCATCCTCCACCCGGAAGGTGTTGCCATAGTTGACACCTGTCTCATAGCCGGTGATCTTGGGTGTCCAGCCGGTCAGGTCCTCACCGTTGAAGAGTGGGATCCAGTCGTTCTGCTCGCTTTTCTGCTGACATGAACCCAGTAACAGTAAAATAAGGAAAAGGGTTGTCCAAAAAAGAATCTTCTTCATCATTTCTATATTTAAAGGTTATGTGTCGTTAGAGGTGTTTGGGCAAAGATACAAAACAATCGCAAATCGAGTAGGAGGAAAATAAAGTAGTTTTCCTCCTACTTTACTTTCCGACCTCTCACACCACCGTACGTACGGTTCTCGTATACGGCGGTTCCTTAATTTACAACCCTAACCATTCGGTAATATTCCGACAGGAAAACATACCCTACTTTTCTCAATCTTTCATTTGTGATAGTTCTACTTAGAATGAAGCTATTTGCTATATGCCAATAGCCTTTCCTTGTATTTGCCCATTCCCATGCCTTGGATTTATTTATCCCCAGCTTAATGAGATTTTTCAGTTTGGTTTTTATTCGTTTCCATTGTTTCCAAATCACCATCCTGAGTCTTCGGCGATACCATTCATCTATCCTGATAAGCAGTTTATCCATATCTGCCAGTTTGAAGTATTGCACCCATCCAGTGATATACTGGCGCAGGGCTTCTTTCCTTCTTTCATTTCCCCATCCGTTGCTTCTGCATGTCAGCTTTTTAATTTTAGCTTTCATCTTAAGCACGCTTTTAGGATGTATCCGTAGCCTGCCTTCCCCTTTTGTTTTATAAAAGGAGTATCCGAGGAATTTTACCTCCCTGATATGGCACACCTTGCTCTTCTCCCTATTAACCCTTAAAAACAATTTGCTTTCTATAAAGCGGGTAATGCTTTCAAGAATGCGTCGGCCACTTCGTACGCTTTTGCACAAAATGACCATGTCATCTGCATAGCGTACAAATTTGTGCCCTCTGCCCTCAAGTTCCCTGTCCAGCTCATTGAGCATGATGTTACTCAGCAAAGGACTTAATGGGCCTCCCTGTGGTACACCTTGCTGGCTGGGTTCAAATTTATGCTTCACTACCACTCCTGCATTAAGGTACTTATGGATAAGCGAGATAACCCGCCCGTCCCTTACCTTTCTTGACAGTACCTCTATCAGCTTGCTGTGGTTGACCTTATCGAAAAATTTCTCTAAGTCGATGTCCACTGCATAGCTGAAGCCTTCAGTGATGTACTTTCGGCATTGCTGCAATGCCTGGTGGGCATTGCGCTTTGGTCTGAACCCATAACTGTACGCAGAGAATTGCGGTTCATAAATAGGGGTAAGCACCTGTGTGATGGCTTGCTGGATTACCCTGTCCACTACGGTGGGAATCCCTAACTGGCGTTTACTTCCGTTCTCCTTGGGTATCTCTACCCTGTGAACCGGATTTGGGCAGTATTTGCCCTTTTCTATAGCTGTTATTAGTTCATCTTTGTGTGTGACAAGATAGTCCCGTAAGGACTCGACTTCCATCTTGTCTACACCTCCTGCACCTTTATTACGCTTTACCTGTCGGTAAGCTGCATTAAGGTTGGATGGCGACACAATGAACTCTAACAGTCCATATCCTAATGGGTGGGTGTCAGTGAGGTTGTTTTCAGTTATCCCAATATAGGTCTGCCCTCCCGCATAGCCTTCGGATTCCGTCCTATTCTTTTGCGGGCAGGTTCCTTGTGATGGATTTTTCTGCTCTCTTTCCTTCATCGGGTAACATTCATTTACTACTCACTTCTTAAGGTTCGGCCCTTCCCATAATCGTCGCGTTATGGTACTATGGCTTCTGCTGACTTCTCACGATAAACTTGTTTTGACCATGTTTCATACACTGTTTTCACATGTTCGTGAGACCTCCCGTGGTAAGGCAATTAACTTTCATCCCATCTCCCCGCCGCA
>JAEWQF010000048.1 GCA_023399295.1 Bacteroidota bacterium | reverse complement strand
TAAATGCCATTTTGCTTGTTCTGCTTTATTGTTGTATCAGTTTGGAGAGGAACGGGATCACCGACGATTGCAGGGGGATGCGGTACTTCGCCGCCGGGGAGAAGCTGCCCACCTTGATGCTGATGCCTTCGGGCGGCAGGGCGCGGAACATATCCTCATCGGTGGTGTCGTCACCAATCGCCAGCACGAAGTCGTAGGCATCTTTCTCAAGACGGCGAATCACCTCACTGCCCTTGTTGTAATCAGGTGGTTTGATCTCCACGATCTTGTTGCCGGGTACGATTTGCAGGTTGAGACGGGCACAGGGCCCGATCAACGCATTCACCAGCTGTTGGGCACGCAGTTCAGCCAGCCAGACATCCACATTGCGATAGTGCCATACCAAAGCGGCATCCTTCTGTTCCAGGTGCGAGCGGGGTGTTTTCTCAATGGTATGCTGGATGATGTCGAGGATCTCCTGATCCCATGTGATCTCCTCCATGATGTTGCGGTGCCACACCCCATCATCCTTGTAGAAGACGCCATGTTCAGCGGCAAAGTCGAGGGGAAGTCCGGCAAACCAGGTCTCCAGTATTTGGTGGTTGCGTCCACTGTTGATCACCACCTTGTTGCGTTTGTCGCCGCTCATCCTGAGCAGCAACTCCAACAGTTGCTTCGAAGGAACAGCTTCCTCGGGTTTCTTGACGAAAGGGGAGAGGGTGCCGTCGTAGTCGAGCAGAATCAGCCGTGAAGCAGCTTCATCGTAAGCACTCTTGATCTGGTTGAGTTGTCTTTTGCCCACAATTTTTTGCAGGATCTCCCTGTTTTGCTCCTTGATGCTGCGAAGCTCCTTCACAAAGTCGTTTGCCCATCGCTTCACGGTGCGGGATGCAATTCGTTGCTGCATCCTGGCCATCCGTTCCCTTTTCTCATTATCCGGCATGGCAAGTGACTGAAGGATCGCCTTTTCAATTTCATCCTTGTCGTTGGGATTGATGATCAGCGCATCCGGTAGCTCGATGGCAGCGCCGGCCATCTCGCTGAGAATCAATACACCACTCCGCTCACCTTTCGCGGCAAGGTACTCCTTGGCAACCAGGTTCATCCCGTCGCGCAGGGGTGTCACCAGTGCGATGTCGGCAATGTCGTACATGGCGATCAGCTCTTCAAAGGAGAAGCTGCGGTAGAAGTAGAAGATGGGGCTCCATCCCAGCCTGGCATACCTGCCGTTGATCTCGCCGATGGCCTGGTCGATGCGGCTTTTCAGGTCGGCATACATCTCTACACTGTCGCGTGAGGGCACCACGATCATGGCCAGTGACACTTGCTCGTGGTAGTCGGGGTTGTGCTCCAGAAATTGGGCAAAGCCTTCGAGCCGGTGCAGGATCCCCTTGCTGTAGTCGAGCCGGTCGACCGACAGGATCACCCTCTTCTCTCCCAACTTTTCCCTGAGCATGGCCGACTGTTCAATCACCGCCGGCAGTTTCGGTGCCTGATTGTATTGCTCATAGTTGATCCCCATGGGGAATGCATCCACATGTACGATCCGTTCATTGAGCGTGATCTCATCCAGATTGCAGTTCAGGTCGAGCACACGATAGATGGCACTGATAAAGTGGCGCATGTAGTCGTGCGTGTGGAAGCCAATCAGGTCGGCACCCAGCAATCCCTCGAGCAGCTCCTCCCTCTCGGGGAGCACCCTGAAAAGCTCATAGGAGGGGAACGGGATGTGGTGGAAGTAGCCGATGCTTGTCGCAGGTTTCTTGTCGCGTATCATCTTGGGTAAGAGCATCAGCTGGTAGTCCTGTACCCATACAATGTCATCCTCCCCGATGAAGGGAAGCGCCTCATTGCAAAAGAGGTCATTGACCTCCCGGTATGCGACCCAGTACTCCGCCTTGTATGCAATGTAGGAGAAGAAATAGTGGCAGAGAGGCCAGATGGTGCTGTTGCTATATCCTTCGTAGTAGTTGGTGATCTGTTCGCTGCTGAGGAAGACCGGATGAAAGTGCAGCTCATGCAGTTTTTCGGTGATCTGCTGTTGTTCTGTCTCGTTGTCGGTGTGGATGCCTGGCCATCCCACCCAATACTTTTCCGCTTCCGTCTCCAGTGATCCGAGCCCGGTAGCCAGTCCGCCCTCACTGCGTTCAATGGTGAACCCTTCATCGGTTCGTTCAATTTTTACCGGCAATCTGTTGGCAATGATGATAATCTTCATGCTATTTATAACAATCACTCGACGGGATTGATCAATTATTAATATATATTATAATTTTTATTGAGGAACGGTGTGGCCTGAGTGAACAAAAAGAGTGCATCATTTGTTGTTTCCGCTTTTTTATCGTAATTTCGTAGTCCTGAGCCGCATAAATTTGCAAATTATTAACTAAGATTATATATTTTTAGTAAAATATCATTATGGCAAAACAAAAAAATTATTTGACCTGCGACGGGAACCAGGCTGCCGCCCACATCGCCTATATGTTCAGCGAAGTGGCTGCGATCTACCCGATCACACCCTCCTCCACCATGGCGGAGTATGTGGATGAGTGGGCAGCTGCCGGGAGGAAAAACATCTTCGGGCAACCTGTCCTGGTGCAGGAAATGCAATCGGAAGCGG
>JAEWQF010000018.1 GCA_023399295.1 Bacteroidota bacterium | reverse complement strand
GTCATCATCATACTCTCGTGCATTGACCCGGTTATCGGTGGTTGCCGTCGATTCCCGCATGGAGCGTAGCAGGGTCTCAATTTTTTCGGAGAAATAGGTGGCGGATGCATTGATCCGCGTTGCAAGGAAGGAAGTGTCGGTCGGTGTCTGGCTTACGATCTGCTGCAATTGCAGCCTGAATTTACCGGCCACCTGCTCAATTTCCGACAGCTGCTGAGAGATCCCATCCACAAATGAAACGGTACCTTCGCTGAAGGAGGATTCATTTTTTATTGTGGCGAAGTACCAGGAGCGTGTCATTTGATGAAGGGGCGAAAAGTCGTACAACTGGAGCAGCAACGTCGTTCTGAATTGTTCCTTTGCCGAATGAAGCTCATCTACAACCCTTGTCACTTCCGCCTTGGAGGAGGAATAGCGGACAACCTGATCGTCCACACCGATACTGTATCGGTTGATCGGGCTTTTCAATACCAGGCTCTGGAGTGAACGGCAACGGCTCAGTGCCACGTAGACCTGTCCGGGGGAAAAAGCTTTTCCTGCGTCAATGATCGCTTTGTCGAAAGTAAGTCCCTGACTCTTATGGATGGTGATGGCCCAGGCAAGTCGCAGGGGGAGCTGTTCGAAAGTGCCGATGATCTCCTCTTTCACCGTTTGATTTTCCGGGTTGGTGGTGTAGCGGATGTTCTCCCAGGTTGCCGGTGAGACGGTTATTTCATCTCCATCATCCGGACAAAGAACGGTAACCACCTCATCCCGGATGCGGACGATGGTGCCTATTTTCCCATTGAAATAACGACGCGGTTCTTCGGTGTCATTGCGCAAGAACATAACTTTGGCACCCTCTTTCAGCTCAAGCTCTTGCTCTACAGGAAACGCATTCTCCGGAAACGTCCCCTTCACCACTGCGCTGAACAGATGTCTCTTCGTGGTGATTTTCTCCAGTTCGGTGTTGTTGATCGCATCGGCACTGACGTTATGCGTGGTGAGGGTGATCCAGTTCTCTTCGGGCAACGGGTTAAAATGCGGGTCGTAGCGGCTTTGCAGCATGCTGTACCCCTCCGGTGAAAGGGCATCGTTTCGCACCTCGTTTAAAATACGGATAAAAACGTTGTCGGACTGCCTGAAGATCTTGTTGAACTCCAGATAAACAGGGGGTGCTTCCTGCATGACACGACTGTGAAAGAAATAAATTCCCTGGTAATAATCCGAAAGAATCTGCCATTCATCCGACTTGGCTACAGGCGACAGCTGGTAGAGGTCGCCGATGAAAATCATCTGTACCCCGCCAAATGGGTCGGCACGACGGTGACGCACATGACGCAGCACCGTGTCGATGGCATCCAGCACATCAACCCGCACCATGCTGATCTCATCGATCACCAGTACCTCCAGCTCGCGGATGACATTGCGGCGGGCACTGTTCATCTTTATGCGGGCGATCAGCGATTCCCGTCCGGCCGGGGTTGGCGTGAAAGGAGAGAATGGCAACTGAAAGAAGGAGTGGATGGTGGTTCCGCCCGCGTTGACGGCTGCCACGCCTGTGGGTGCCACCACCGCCAGTTGCTTGGTTGTCCCGGCACGAAACTGACGCAGAAAGGTGGTCTTTCCTGTTCCGGCTTTACCGGTTATAAACAGGCTTCTGCAAGTTTGGGTTGCAAATTCTCTTGCACATTCATATGGATCCGGGTCATGCATATCATTTCTCAACTCATAACACATTTTCTCCCATCAGGAATAAAATCAACTACAGGGCGAATATTTTTAACAACGTACTCATGTTCGCATTGTATTCCACAAAGATATGTTGCTTTTTCAATTACACCAAAAAGCATATATTGAAGACCTGCTAGGCGGGTATCCATTCGGGAAAGATGTAACCTGCGTTTTTCCTTCCAACGTTGAGCAACTCCCAATAAGAAATCGTAACTTTGTGGTATCATCAATTCTCTATGAAACGAGCATGATCATCATTGTTGCCAAAGCAGATGATTGAAAACAAGATCCATCTGGTACCTTTGACAGTTAAATTTATAATCTTATGAAAAAAATTATCCTTTCCCTCCTGTTATTTACTGCAATCATTTCACTTAAAAGTCAGGAGATCAAGTACACCGATGCCAGTGAACTGAATCTGATTGGCAAACCATTCCCTGACACACCCAACCCGTATCACCGCATTGATACGTTGGTATTCAAGGGATTCAATACAACCGAAAACAGGCAGGTACGATGTCCGGTGGGGATGTCGGTGCTCTTTAGAAGCAACACCACGAAAATAACAATGTCCACCAATTGGGGATATGTCTACAACACGGTCTCCACAATGCCAATCGCATTCAGGGGATATGACCTTTACTTTAAAAACGAACGTGGCGAATGGCAATATGCTGCCAGCGGCGCAAATGGTAAATACCAGGAAGGAATGGAGGACACATTCACCCTCATTGAAAACATGGATGGTACAGCACACGATTTCATGCTTTACTTGCCCATGTACTCAGAGATTCACTCCTGCAAGATAGGGATTGACAACGATGCTTTTATTGAGCCGATTGAATCCGACTTCCGTCATCGCATTGCAGTGTACGGCTCATCGTTCACCCAGGGAGTTAGCACCAGTCGTGCAGGTATGAGCTGGCCTATGCAGTTCATGCGCAACACCGGTTTGCAGATTGTGTCGATTGCAGCAAGCGGACGTTGTATGATGCAGCCCTATTACACTACCGTCCTCGAGGAACTTGAAGCTGATGCCTTCATCTTCGACACCTTCTCCAATCCCGAGGCAGCGATGATCCGTGAACGTCTGATGCCGTTCATTGAGCGGCTAATCAAGGCACATCCCAACAAACCGCTCATATTCCAACGTACAATCTATCGCGAGAAGAGGAACCTGGACACTGTGGTGGATAAGAGGGAATCAGCAAAAGCAGAGGTTGTTGAGGAGATCTTCCACGAGCTAAAAAATGGCAAGGAGAAAGAGAGGTATAAGGATGTCTATTTGATCACACCAAATGCATCTGACAACCATGAAACATCGGTCGACGGGATCCATCCAAATAATTATGGGTATTCATTGTGGAGCCGCTCCATTGAAGAACCGGTCATGCAGATATTGGCAAAATATGGCATCCAGTAGGTGTGCCAAAGATTTGAGTACATCCGAAGCAGTGTGTCATTGCAACTGTTTCTTCAGGTAGACCATGTCAACCAGTTGAACGCCCTCTTCAAACATCGGATGGTCGTAATTGTCGGTGAAGAAGTGCGGGATCCTGTGAGAGGGTTCAAAGCCGCACTTCCGGTAGAACGACAAGATGGAGGGTGTTTCGCCGGTGCCCACAAGCATGGTCTCGTACCGGTTCCTGTAGTGGTTTGAGATGTATTCAATCAACGTGGTCCCGTATCCTTGTCCCTGAAACTGCTCATAAACGGCAATGTTCTTCAGTTCGCAGATGCGGTTGTCCACCTGAGCGACTACACAGACAGCCTTCAGGTCATCATCATACAATGCGAACAGGTCGCCCTCATCCAGATAACGGTCAATCATGCTTTCCTGCTCGTCACCCAGGAGTAGCAAGTCGAGAAACTTTTTCTTATCTTCTGTAATCTGTTGAATAGTCATCATTTTTTAAGTTACTTGAGTCAAATGCCACTTGTAGTACCGGTTACAGCTACTCTACAGCTTTAGGCTAAGTGAGGTGGTTGATATTTTTTCAATGAATGAGGCAATACCCAGCGCACATTCGGCCACCCTTTCGTAGTTGACCACTTCAAGGTTGTCTTTCGGGGTGTGGGTGATCTCCTGGGTTTCCATATGCTCGATAAACCATTGTGAGCTGACGGCAATGGCCGGACAGCCTTGTTGCAGGAACATGCTGTGGTCGCCCTGATACCAGGGCAGCCCTTCCACCAGTGCAGGGTTTTCGGCAAACAGCTCATGCAGTGCAGCTTGCAATTCATCCGGCAGGTTGAACGGTGAGAAGCAGGACAACCCCTCTTTGTATCCGGCACCGTCGATGTTGATGTTCAGCAAGATGTCGCTGAACCGACCCGCGTTCTGTTCGACGTACTTCACCTGTCCGGGTGCACCGTAATAATCTTCACCGTTCAGGACCAACAACTCAATGGGAAGATTGCAGGAAGAATCTTGTAGCAATTCAGCCACCAGCAACAGGATGGTGACGCCTGTGCCGTTGTCTATAGCTCCTGTAGTGTCGATCTTGGTGTCGATATGGGCTGTGACCACAATACGTCCCTTATCCACACTGCTGTTCCGCCCAGCCACATTGAACGCGGTTTCGGGGATGCGTCTTGCCCTCGATACCAGTTCGACCGTTTTACCGGCACAGGCTAGCAGCTTCTCTCCTTCGGTATCTTTCATGTAGACAGAAGGGATGTCGAAGTCGCCATCCTCAAACAGCGGGAAGGGATAGACCCCGCCGGCGGTGGCCGCGTTGCGCTCCGTGGCACACACCAGCGCCTTGGGATTACCCTTCTCCAGCAGGGCGATCAGGTGCTGATGCTCTTCGGGATTCCAGAACGGGAAATTCTTGGGTGCGATTTGCTGGACCGCAATCTCACCATGGAGTAGCACGATCTTGTCCTCTATGTTTGCCGTCTCCAGCTGCTCCACATTGTTGATGGCGACCAGCTCACCAGCTACCGAACAGCCCAGGGAGTAGTGCGAAGAGAGCACCTCAAACGCCTGACGCTCACAGGTCAGTGATGCACCGTCGGTGTGCCAGTCGATAACCGGGAGTTCAGTGCTCTCTGTTTTCCATCCCAGCTCATTCAACACTTTTTCTGCATAGGTGGTCGCCTTTCGGTTTTCCTTACTCCCTACACGCCGTTCGCCAATCTCGGTACAGAAGACCCTCATATGTGAGGCTGCTTTTTCAGTTAATGTTTTTTTCTCCATGTCTATTGTTTTTTTTGCTGCAAAGGTAATGCGTTGGCAGGAGGTGTGATTGTATAAATGAGACAAACAGATTCAGTTGAAATAGTCAGAATGTGGAGCACATGTAGCCAGATATTCTCCAGGTGTGTAACCGGAATAGGCCTTAAACTCCTTGATCATGTGCGACTGGTCAAAGTACCCACACTCGTATGCGAGGGCAGTAAAAGAAATGTGCGGATTCTTTTCAAGCAGATGCAATGCACGCTGAAACCGGATTGTCCGGGAGAACTCTTTCGGATTGACCCCGGTATGTTCCGAGAATACTCTGCTCAGCTGTTTGGTACTCAGGCATGCCGCCTGAGCCAGTCTCGAGACATCGCTCTCACCCGATTCAATCAGTCGTATGGTGGTATTGATCCGCTTCAGGTTATGTGAAGCGAGGTGAGTGAGTCGCCTCATTAGGAACTGTTCGATCAGCAGTATCGATAAGTCCTCTTCCTCGGTACTGATCAATGCGTTTTCAAGTTGCAACAGTTGCTTGTCTTCCATCTCCTGGGGTGTTACACGTAATCCGGCCATCTTGTGAAGCGGGAGAGAGAAAAAAGCCCTTGCACCCGCCGGATGGAAGACCACCACAAGCATGTCAACTTGCCCGTTGTACTGTAAATCAGCAAATGTACATTCCTGTCCACTCAGAAAGGCACGCGGATGAAGCTTCATCTCATTCACCGACAACAGCCTTTTTCCCCGATGAAAAATCAGGCTCATCATACCTGTTGGCACTGTACGGGCCAGCGAAGCTGTATCACCCACTGTTTTCAAATGCCAGTATTGCTTCACGTAAGGGCTCAGCATGGATGAGGGATAAATGATGGTAAAATCTTCCATGAAACGAAAATTTCGGCAAAATTACAAACTTGCATGTTATCTTGCTAGTAAAAATGAGACATTCTGAGGCAGCTCGTTGATTCTCTGCGGTAAATGCATCAATATTCAAGCATCAACCGGGATGGTTGTGTGAAATTTTGTACATTTGGGTCTTTAAACAATGTACACATGACTTCGGACGAACTGCTACACATCCGTCTATATAACCAGTTATTATCTCTCCACGAGCTGAAAGAACCCCGTGAGGTGGTTGCCCGAATGGGAGCGATGCAGGCGCAGGCGCTGGAGATGGCAAAGTGGGCCATTGGCTCGCGACTGCCCGACAGCAGTGCGAAAGAGATTACCGGTGCGCTCAATAGGGGAGAGGTGATCCGCACCCATATCCTGCGACCCACCTGGCACTTCGTGGCTTCGGAGGATCTGCGCTGGATGTACGCGCTCTCTTACCCTCGGCTGAAGCCGGTCTATCGCTCCTATGCAAAGATGTTGGGCGCGGATGAATCGCTGTTGTACGGTTACATTCCCCTTGTAGGGGAGCTCCTGTCGGGCGGCAGACATCTTTCCAAGCAGGAGATTGGTGAAGCTCTGGCTGAGAGGGGATTGACCCTCGACGAAAACCACCTCTCGATGCTGCTCTCCTTCACCGAGTTGGAGGGAGTTATCGTGAATGGTGAGCTGACAGGTAGCCGTCAGACCTTCACCCTGCTGGAGGAATGGGCCCCACGTACACCGGAGATCTCGCACGAGGAGGCAGTGGGACGACTGGCACGCCGTTATTTCACCAGCCACGGTCCCGCCACCCTGCAGGATTTCGCCTGGTGGTCGAACCTGACAATGACCGATTGCAGGCAGGCGTTGGAGATGATCATCCCTGATTTCACAAGGGAGATCATCAACGGGCGGGAGTGCTGGATGTGCAATGATATCCGCACACCGCTGCCTGGGCAGGATTCGGCACTGCTGCTGGCTCCCTTCGATGAGTTCGTGGTGAGCTACAAGGATCGCACCGAGATGATTGATGGCACTCACTACGGGAAGGTGATGACCAAGAATGGCATCTTCTCACCCACCATCATGCTCAACGGCCGCATCATCGGTTCCTGGAAGAAAACCACGAAGAAAAACGCACCCCAGATCACGCTTACCTTTTTCGAGAAGATGCCCAAGAAGATCGTTACGCTCTTCCAGCCGGAAATTGAGCGGCTGGAGAAGTTCTACGCGCAGGAATAGCGTCACTTCAGGCTTTTCTTGAAACGGACAACGGTGAGCAGCTCATCGAGTTGTTCCTGTTGGCTGACATTAAATGTCATGGGGATCAACTTCCCAACTGGTTTCATCGCGGCGAACTCATCTTTCTTTTCTTCGGAGATATCCAGGGCGGCGATTGCCTCTAAGTGCTTCTCCGTGAAGTAAAAGCTTGTTTGGAAATGACCATCCCAGATGGAGAGCCAGAGGATGGTCTTTTTCTTCTCCGTGACCTTTCCCAGCCATGCCTTGCCGTCGTTGTAATACCGCCACTCGATGTTCAGCCCATACCCGGCAGCTGTGATCGTCTCGAAAAAAGAGGCCAGCAGCGTGTAGGCCGAGTCGCCCAGCGCACGCTTCAACACCATTTCCGAAGGGAAGGTTTCCGGATCCCTCAATTGCATTTGTGATTCCATTGTCTATGATTTTAATGTTTTCTCTTTCTCATACTTTCAGATTTCGATTTATTCAGTTTCTCTCTGTCCGATAGTGGTTCACCATTCTCCCCGAGCCTGAATGGGATGGGTAAAGCAAGTCTCCAACGAACAATTTCCCCGGTCTGTATGCCGGGCTTCCATTTGGGCATGGCTTCAATAACACGTATGGCTTCACGATCCAGCAGTGAATCCACACCTCTTAAAATCGTGATGTCAGAAATGGAACCATCTTTTTCAACAACAAAAGTGGTGATGACACGTCCCTCAATTTTTTTGGTAACTGCTGCTTGTGGATATCTTCGTACTGAATCGATAAAGGAAACCATTGCCTTTTGCCCACCGGGGAACTCAGGCATGGTTTCCCATTGTGCCTTTATCGTGCTTGCTTGTAATAAAAAGCACGCAGTGAATAAAATTGTTGAGATAATCTTCATAACACGTAATTGATTTCGTTGCAAATAAACACTTTTTTAATACAAACACGAAAAATCGGCTATTGCCTGTTTTTGGAAACAAATATGCGAAATGATTTTCCCCAATATCCCTCTTTCTCCAATTCAGCAGCAAGTTTTACCTTAAAATGCAAATTCTTTTCTATTTCTTCTTTCAATCTCTTTAGTTTAATCAGATCTACTTTATTATTAAGATAAAAAGATGTCGAAACGATTCTCCCTGACGGAATATGTAAATGGAATATTACTGTTCCTCGTTTTAAAGAACTCAATTCTTCACTCGTAAACATTGCTCTTTCAATGCTGTCCAGTTTTTGTATGGATATGAGTTCAACCAAGACCGCACGATTCATTTCTACCGGAGTTACGAATGTTGGGAGAAACATATATTTGCTACTGTTCTTGTCTTTGTAGCTAATTCGTATTTCATCAGGCGTATCGCTCTTAATTTCTATTTCAAAAATATCATCCGGACAGTTCTGACCATATACTTGTTGCAGGAATAGCTGCAAAAAAATCAGGATAAACATAGTTGTTCTCATAACCCTGTTGTTTTAGATTATTCACAATCCGATTGAATCAATAATTCCCTTATTGCTCTTGGAGTACTTAAGCTTTCAAGCATTGGTGATGAATATTCGGGACTATGTTGATCGAAGAGATTGCCTGTTATCCCTGAATGTTTGTAATCATGCATCTATTACAACCATACATGAAATTAATCTTTATAAAACACCCTGAATGATTGTTTGATAAATCCATGTTCCGCTATTACATCTTCAAAAATCAATGTTTGTATTGTTATTCGATTTATTAGCATCTCTCGATATTTTGCAAATTTTTCAATATTGATCCTTTCTATTTCCTCCTTTTTCATATTCCTAAATCGATATGATACCGCATCAATCTTCTTTGTTTTGCTGTTTATACAAATTGTTGCAATTACAGAGCTATTATTCAGCCGATTAAAATCATCTTCATTAAATATAATCTTTCCTATCTCAATCCTTTCGTTGCGAAAATCATCCTTGATAGCTTTTAAACTTATGGGTTTATTATTAATATCTAGAGGAGATTTTTGGCATTTTTTTTCATTAATATCGATCAGATAGACCTCTTTTTTCATGGGATTCGATTGAATACAAAAGCCATATTCAAGTTGCATGTTTTGTGTTTGAATGGCAGAAATCAGAGAAAGAAGTACCCATAATAATATAACTTTTCTCATATACATTAATTTTAATAACAGTTTGAATTACCGATTATTTCTCGTAAAGCAAAAGGGAGTATCAGATTATTACTCATTATGGATCCATATTCCAGATCCCTGCTACAGGCAGCCAGCGAGAACAACAGAGTGAGTAAAAGAAAGCAGGAAAGATGCAGGAATCCAATACAGGTCAGTCGGGAATCGTCTTTCATCATTAGTGGCGAATCGGACTGACAACCGTGAGTTGACGTCTGTTTTTGCATACTATTGATTGATTAAGATAGAATTACGATTCCAAAGTTGTAAAGGATCAAACAAACATTCAAATTAATTAACATAAAGTATGATAATTCGTTCACAAAATCAATCAAAGCCGTCACTATCCGCAGAAATTCAAATTCATATACCTCTATAAGCACTTATCTCAGAACTGCAATGATAGATGGTATTCGATCGTTGGAAAAAAAGAGGGGATTCACAACGTGATATCCCCTCTTTATTGAATGAGATCAATCCTTTCTCCAAAAAATATTCAGGTTTTGTTCCCGATCAACTGTCAGATCTTCTTGCCGATGTAGAAGACATAGCCGTAATAGGCCTTGTATTTGTCGTACATCGCCCGCTCTCGACGCTGTTCGCGGACCAGCATCTCGGCAGAGGTGTTGCCCGCGTTCTGGCTGAGGAAGATCTCCTCCACGGCCGGCTGCGGGGCATAGAAATGGTCTGTCCAGCACTCCTCCGGCAGGACAAAGGTGGCCACGGGCAGATAGCCTGCCTGCTCCATCTTTGCCACGCAACGTGAGATGGTGTCGATCTCCGGATAGGCATCCATCCAGAAATCGTGGATCTCGGCGGGACGTTCAACGGTGAACCAGGATGCCTCCGTCACGGCAAGGTAGC
>JAEWQF010000059.1 GCA_023399295.1 Bacteroidota bacterium | reverse complement strand
GTCTGTTCAAGTGCTGGTGTTCCACTACAGGTAGCTCATAGTGCAACGACCTGCCGAAAAGGATATCGTGTAAATGTTGTACCGCCACATCCCCCTCACCCTCTTCAGCCAGGTGCTTTGCCATGGGCGCATGCAACGAGGCCACTCCCTGTAGTTGGAGTGCGGCATGCAGGGCGGTGACATCACTGTAGCCAACCACCCATTTGGGGCTTGATCGGAAGGCAGTGAAATCGAGGCAGGGTAACAGGTGTACGACACCGTACCCGCCGCGGGAGCAGAGTATGAGCCGCACCGCGGGGTCATCCATCGCCTGCTGTAAATCGGACAATCGACCCTGCACGCTGCCGCTGTATCGCCCCTGTTTGCCCAATGCATGTGGCGCAATGATGGGCTGCAAGCCCCACCGTTTCAGCAATCCTGCTGCCCCCTCCACATACCGCACATCAATCCTCCCCGCGGGTGAGAGGATCACGGCACTGTCATCTGGTTTCAGGGCAGGGGGTCGCTTCATCGTTAGAGCATGCTATTGCTTATGCGTCAATATTGGCATAGGTGGCATTCTCCTCAATGAATTCGCGTCGTGGAGCCACCTCTTCCCCCATCAACATGGTGAAGATGATATCGGCATCGGCGGCATTCTCAATGGTGACCTGCTTCAACAGCCGGTTTTCCGGATTCATGGTGGTTTGCCACAACTGTTCGGCATTCATTTCACCGAGACCTTTGTAACGTTGTGTGTGGATGGCATTCTCATTGCCGTCACCATACTTGTCAATGAAATCTCTTCGCTGTCGTTCATTGTAACAATACTCTTCCACCTTCCCCTTCTTGCAGAGGTAAAGTGGTGGCGTGGCAATGTAGACATATCCGTTTTCAATCAGTACCCGCATGTAGCGGAAGAAGAAGGTGAGGATCAGCGTGTCGATGTGGCTCCCGTCGACGTCGGCATCGGTCATCAGGATCACCTTGTGGTAACGGAGCCTGGCAATATTGAGCTCCTTGGAGTCTTCCTCGGTACCGATTGTAACCCCCAGTGCAGTGTAAATGTTCTTGATCTCTTCACTCTCCAGCACCTTGTGCGGCATTGCCTTCTCCACGTTGAGTATCTTTCCTCGTAGGGGAAGGATTGCCTGGAACATGCGGTTACGGCCCTGCTTGGCGGTACCACCGGCTGAGTCACCCTCCACAAGGAAGATCTCGCTCACCTGTGGGTCTTTACTGGAGCAGTCGGCCAGCTTACCCGGGAGTCCGGCACCTGAAAGTGGTGACTTGCGCTGTACCATCTCACGTGCCTTGCGGGCAGCCTGACGTGCCGTTGCGGCCAGAATCACCTTCTCCACAATCACCTTCGCCTCTTTGGGATGCTCCTCCAGGTAGTACTTCAGTGCCTCGCCGATTGCCTGGTCTACAGCCCCTATCACCTCACTGTTGCCCAGCTTGGTCTTTGTCTGTCCCTCGAATTGCGGCTCCTGCACCTTCACCGAGAGCACAGCGGTGAGTCCCTCGCGGAAGTCATCCCCGCTGATCTCCACCTTCACCTTCTCAAGCATCCTGGAGTCCTCGGCATATTTCTTCAATGTGCGTGAGAGTCCCCTGCGGAAACCGGTAAGGTGTGTACCTCCCTCAATGGTGTTGATGTTGTTCACATAAGAGAAGATGTTCTCGTTGTAGGTGTCATTGTATGTCAGGGCGATCTCAATCGGGATGCCGTTTTTCTCGGTGACGATGTGGATCGGGTCCTGAATGAGCGAGTCCTTGTTCTTGTCGATGTAAAGCACGAACTCCTCGAGTCCCGTTTCAGAGTAAAACTGCTCGGTTTTAAACGACCCATCTTCACGTGGGTGACGTTTGTCGGTAAGTGTCAGCGTCAGTCCCGCGTTCAAAAAAGCCAGCTCCCGCAGACGGGTGGCCAATGTATCGTAGCGGTACTCCATGACGGTGAAGATGGTATCATCGGGCTTGAAAGTGATCACCGTGCCGGTCTCCTTTGTTTCGCCCATGGTCTGCACATCGCTATAGGGCTTGCCCTGAGAATATTCCTGCACGTATATCTTCCCGTTCTTGTAAACTTCGGCTTTTAAATAAATGGAGAGGGCATTCACACAGGAGACACCCACACCGTGAAGTCCTCCGGAGACCTTGTAAGAGCCCTTGTCGAACTTACCACCGGCGTGGAGCACGGTGAGTACCACCTCTAACGCCGATTTCTTCTCTTTCTCGTGAAAGTCTACCGGGATGCCACGACCGTTGTCTTTCACAGAGATGGAATTGTCCTCGTTGATGACCACATTGATCTCCGAACAATACCCGGCAAGTGCCTCGTCGATAGAGTTATCCACCACCTCATAAACCAGGTGGTGCAACCCTTTCTCACTCACGTCGCCGATATACATGGCCGGGCGCTTCCGCACCGCTTCGAGACCCTCCAGTACCTGGATATTTTGTGCGGAATAATTCCCGCTCGCCGATTTCAATTCTTCTTCCGACATATTGTTTTACTTAATTATATCACATTATCATTGAATGTCTTACAGAGGCAGTAAACACTGCATTAAAAACGAACAAATATACGAAAAAAAAGGCTCTCCGGCAATCGTTTTTTGTTTTTTTAGAGGCAGGTCTCACCGGCTGGGGTACAAAAAAAACGGACATTGCATCCGTTTTATACACCAACCACATCAATCAATTGGTGTTACACCTCATAATCAATCGCCACTCTCGCCGTACGAACCTTCGAAACATATCCTCCCACCTTCAGATGTTCGGGATGGATGGCGTAACGCTGCAGATCTTCGAGGGTATCAAACTCACTCTCCAGGAGAATGTCATAGTTCTCCACAGATGCCGCCTCATGGTTGATCCTCACCGCTATCGTGCGGATCTCAGGGATCACCCCCTGCAACGCTTCGAGCCTCTCCTTGATGATGCGTGCATTCTCAGCCTTTGAAAACCCCTCTGCCTCTTCCGACAGTTGAAACATTACCAGATGTTTGATCATCACTTCAATTGTTTATGGTACATCATTTTATTGTTTGCAACAGCACATGAAAAAAGCCGAACATCAATGTCCGGCTCAATTATCTTTTCTTCACCAAGGCAATCAGCTTAAGCTGTTCACATGAGCAGCCAGCTTCGACTTCAGGTTGTTTGCCTTGTTCTGGTGAATGACATTCTTCTTCGCCAGTTTATCCAACATGGAACAAACCTCAGGGTATAACTTCTGAGCCTCCTCCTTAGAGGTCAGGGTACGGAACTTGCGCACACTGTTACGGGTGGTGCGGGATGCATACCGATTGGTTAACCGACGCACTTTGGTCTGCCTGATTCTTTTTTCTGATGATTTGTGATTTGCCATTGTAATTGACGCGTATGTTTATTTCTTTTCTTGTTATGTAGCCCATAGGGGAATCGAACCCCTCTTTCCAGAATGAAAATCTGGCGTCCTAACCGATAGACGAATGGGCCTTGTGTCGGGCGTGAACCCAGGCGCGACAGCCAGCTGTCTCAATTGCGGGTGCAAATATAGAGCCTTTTTCTGAAAGTGCAAAATATTTCCTTCATTTTTCCCCTATAAATTTTCAGCGGCAGGGGCGAACTGTTCAAAATCAGCTAAAAATGATTTTTTTGTGCACCGAAAATTGGTTTATTCACTTTATTTGCCTATTTTTGCACCCCGTTAATTCAAGATGCAACTTATAAATTAGATGACAATATGAAACGTACATTTCAACCCTCAAACAGAAAGAGAAAGAACAAACACGGGTTCCGCAGCCGCATGGCTTCCAAGAATGGAAGAAAGGTGCTTGCTGCTCGCCGGGCCAAAGGAAGGGCCAGGCTAACGGTATCCGACGCATATTGAGATTGGTCGTCCCAATCTGGTAAAAACAGGAATAGGCTGCGCACCTATTCCTGTTTTTTTGTTTCGATGACTCAAGTATCACATCCCCATTTGCGCCATCCATCACATGCGAAACGTGGGTCAATTTCCTTTGGAAATATTGCAGGGGTCTCCTCTTTTTCCTACTGATACCGGCAGACTGCCATAATTTTTTTTTACTTTTGCACTGGAATTCATTTATCCTGCATACAGTTCGATCGTTATGAGCAAAAAACAATCACCCAAGATCCTCTTTAGAGGCAGCATCATCAAGAACCTGTTGGCGATCGCAGCCAGCGGTCTGCTGCTGGCACTGCTGGCACTGCTGTTTCTCGGCATCTACACCCGGCATGGAGAACAAGTGGAGATCCCATCCCTCGAAGGGTTACAGGCCGAGGAAGCCAATACATTGTTACGTGCAAAAGGGCTGCATGCCGAGGTGGTGGATTCAGTCTATTTTCGCGACGGGGTACCTGGTGCCGTCATTGACCAGACACCCAAAGCGGGCAATAAGGTGAAGAAGGGGCGCGCCATCTACATCACCATCTACTCACGCACGCCCCAACTGGTTTCGGTACCAGGTCTTGCAGACTATTCCACGCGACAGGCGATGGCGATGCTCACCTCCATGGGATTCAACCAGATTGCCATTGAAGAGATTCCCTCACAATACGCCGGGTTGGTGGTGGCGGTCAAATACCTCGGCAGGACACTGGCCTCGGATGAAAAGGTGCCCCTCGCCTCACCACTGACACTGGTGGTGACCAAATCGTTTGTGGGTGATAGTGTGATAATTGGGAACGATTACAACCTACCCCCTGGCCAGCCTGCCAATGAACGAAACAACCCCGGGGGAGAGGGAGCCATCGACGATACTTTCTTTTAAAGAGCCGGCTTGTGACAGACAACCAATTGGATGATTGTGATCTGCTTCCCGAAGAAGAGATCCTTACCGATGAGAACCAGGATGAACAGCAGCAGTACGAACACTACCGTTTCGTAGCTGACAAGGGACAAAGCCTGCTGCGCATCGACAAGTTCCTTTCGGTACGAATCGAGGGCATTTCACGCAACAGGATCCAACAGGCTGCAGAGGCCAATTGCATCCTGGTGAACGGAATAGCGGTGAAGGCGAGCTACAAGGTGAAACCGCTCGACCAGGTCTCCATCGTGATGGACCGTCCCCGCCGCGAGCTGGAGATCCTCCCCGAGGAGATCCCACTCACCATCGCCTACGAAGATGAGACACTGATGGTGATCAACAAGCCGGCCGGCATGGTGGTACACCCCGGGCACGGCAACTACACCGGCACACTTGTCAATGCGGTGGCTTACCACCTCCACAGAGAGGCTATTTCTGGCGTGGATGACCCGCGACTGGGTCTGGTACACCGCATCGACAAGGACACCTCGGGACTGTTGCTGGTGGCCAAGACACCCGAAGCGAAGACCCATCTCGCGGCACAGTTCTTCAACAAACAAACCAAAAGGCTTTATCTGGCACTTGTCTGGGGCAACTTGGAGCAGGATAGCGGCACCATTGAAGGAAACATTGGTCGCGATCCCAAAGACCGCATGGTGATGCGCGTCTTTCCCGAAGGTGATCAGGGCAAGCCTGCAGTGACCCACTACAGGGTGTTGGAGCGCTTCGGTTACGTCACACTGGTAGAATGTCGCCTCGAAACCGGCCGCACCCACCAGATTAGGGTTCACATGAAGCAGATTGGACATCCGCTCTTCAACGATGAGCGGTATGGAGGGAACGAGGTACTCAGGGGGACTCATTTTGCCAAATACAAACAGTTCGTCCACAACTGCTTTGCCCTCTGTCCCCGACAGTGCCTGCATGCCCGCACACTGGGTTTCATCCACCCGGTAACCAGCGAAGAGATCAACCTTGAGTGCGAGATACCGGATGACATACAGCAGGTGATTGACCGTTGGCGCAGCTACACCGCATCGAGAGAGATATAACAATTCTATAAAAGTACATACCATCTACAATGAAACGAAACATTGCCATTGTCTGGGGAGGTTATTCTTCCGAAAAAGTGGTCTCAGAGAGAAGCGCTGCCGGCATCTACTCCTTCATCGACAAGGAACGGTATCACGTCTGGAAGCTTAAGATCGACCGTGATGAGTGGGTTGCCGATCACAAAGGGACTCTGCTGCCTGTCGACAAGAACGATTTCAGCATCACTACCCCAGAGGGAAAGGTAAGGTTCGACTACGCCTACAACACCATCCACGGCACACCGGGAGAAGATGGCACCCTCCAGGGTTATTTCGACATGAATGGCATCTCCTACTCCGGCTGTGGCATATTGGCTTCTGCACTCACTTTCAACAAGTTCACCTGCAACCACTTCCTGAAAAACTTCGAAGTGGATGTCCCCGGCTCGCTGCTGCTGCGCAGGGAGGAACCGTTTGCTGCAGAGCAAATCGTGAAGGCACTGGGACTGCCGCTGTTTGTGAAACCCAATGTGGGGGGATCGAGCTTTGCCACCACCAAGGTGAAGGAGGCCTCTGCCCTGGAGGCAGCCATAACAGAAGCGTTCAGCGAGGCAGCCGAGGTAATCGTGGAGCAGTTTGTGGCAGGTAGGGAAGTGACCTGTGGCTGCTTTTCCACTCAAAAAGGTTTTACCATGCTGCCTCTCACCGAGGTAATCACCCACAATGAGTTCTTCGACTACGATGCCAAATACAATGGTCAGGTGGAAGAGATCACACCGGCCCAATTGCCTGAAGCGATCACCCGCTCGGTACAACAGATCACGGAACGCATCTATCATCTGCTGGGGGCGCGGGGAATCATTCGTGCCGATTACATTCTGGACAATGGGCGCCCCGTCTTGCTGGAGGTGAACACCACACCCGGTATGACAACCACCAGTTTCATTCCGCAGCAAGTAGAGGCGGCGGGACTGAAAATGGGTGATGTCCTTACTGAAATCATTGAGTTTGGTTGATCATTCAATCTGATTTTTTGTGACGACGCAACAGCATCGAAACAAAAAAAACGACTATATTTGTATCCGAATAAGGGGTGGCATGAAATGAAAAGACCCTGACATTCAAAATCATATCATCTAAATGTATGTTGATCCCGATCTTTTTCTCACTTTCGTTTATCAAATCAAACTGGGAAGGGACAAGGCAACTACAAAACATGTTGAAAAATGGAAAATAATCTTCATCCAAATTTTGATGATATTCGGCCTCTTCGTGACAACGAAGTGGAAGCAACCATTGAAAAAATTACTTCTGATTCATACTTTCGTCAAACTGTCGTCCCTTATATTGAAACCGCTACCTGGAAGAATCTGATCCAGACAATGAAGCGGTGCAGAACAGTCTATGATTTCCAAAGAACGGTCACCTGCCCTATCCTGCTGAAACTGTTCGATGTGACCCAAACGAAGATCAACAGCTCCAACTGGCAATATACCAAAGGAGACAAAAGCCACCTCTATATCTCGAATCATCGTGATATCATCCTGGATGCAGCCATTCTGAACATATTGATGCTGCTCAACAAAAGAGAAACCGTTGAAATCGCGATTGGTGACAATCTGCTCATCATCCCCTGGGTTGCTGAGATCGTACGTCTCAACAAAAGCTTCATCGTCAAACGAAATCTCCCCATCAAACAGTTGCTCGAGGAGATCAATAAACTCTCAGCTTATATCGGTCATGCCTCCATTGAACGCAACCAGTCCATCTGGATTGCGCAAAGAGAAGGGAGAGCCAAAGATGCGAACGACCGCACACAAATCAGTGTACTCAAAATGCTGGCTCTCTACAACAAGCACAATCCGCTGGAAGCCCTCATGAACCTCAACATTGTCCCCATCTCCATATCCTATGAGTATGATCCCTGCGATTATCTGAAGGCGAAGGAATCTCAAATGAAACGGGATGATCCGGATCATAAAAAAACATTTTTCGATGATGTGGAGAGCATGAAGACCGGCATCATGGGTTACAAAGGACGCATCCACCTCCAGTTTGGGCACCCCATCAACAGTCAGCTTGAGAAATTCGACCGGGATATGGATAGGGCCACCATCCTATCTTCCACTGCGGCCATCATCGACAGAGAGATTCACCTCAATTACCTTTTCTTCATCCACAATTACATTGCCTACGACCTGATGACCGATACGCATACTTTTTCAAACAAGTACAACATGGTGGATCGGAATAATTTTGAAAAATACGTCACCAAGCAGGTGGACAAGATTGAGGTTGACAACAAAGATGAGGCGTTCCTACGCGCAAAAATCATTCAAATGTACGGGAATACAGTCAGAAACTACCTGCAAGCACTGGAGATGTAAAAATGATCCGTTCACTTTCCCACCTGTTGGTTGTTGTCATGTTACTCCCATTGATTGGATGTGAGAAAGAGCAGGAGCGGATGCCCAACTATTGGGTCGATTTTGCCACTGTCATCACAATCCAGGATCAACTCTGGTTTCAGATAGACAACAGCCACAATCCCGTTTTACCGGACCAGCCAATCGACGAAAAGCTGGAGTCAGGAGAGAGGGTGATACTCAATTATACACCTGTTGGAGATGATCTCATTCACATCAATCATCTCAGGAAAGTGACATCGGGTGACATCGGATCCATCACGCCATCCATCGAGATCGGAACCGATCCTGTGACGGTGCAATCGATCTGGTTGACAGAAGCGTACATCAATCTGATTCTGGAGATTGAGTACCATCACACCCAACACACCTTTGGCCTCTATCGTGACCTGACCGATCCCAACTATGTGGATTTGATTCTGAGCCACGCAAAGAATGGCGATTCACCCGGTTATGCAGTGAAAGTCTACCTCTCTGTTTCGTTACGCAATCTCAGCAGCGAAGAAATGAAAATGCCTTTCAGGGTTGTCATACCCACTGTCGACGGATCGAGGGTGCTCTATCTGGATCCTCCCGTTAGCGAAGAGAACCAGTTATCGTAACCACTTTTTCCATCTTTCCGGTTCGCTAGGGAATGGGATCCTCATCAATGGTGAAGTCGATGGGCAAGAGACACTTCACGTTTACCTGCGCACCACCGTTCATACCCGGCACCCAGCGAGGCATCAATCCCAGTACGCGGATCGCCTCATTATCCAGTTGCGGGTGGAGCCCCTCCACCACTTCGATGTTGGAGATGGATCCATCTGTTGCGACAATGAAGGAGCAGAGTATGCGTCCCTCAATGCCCAGTTGACGTGCCTCTTTCGGGTAACGGATGTTGTGTGAGATGAACTCACCCAGGCCTTCCTCTCCATATTGGTAACGGGGCATCTGGTCCACGATGGTGAGTATCTCATTCTGCTCGATGATCGTCGGATCGGTCTTGGCATAAGCACGTGCGGTGGCACTCTCGGAGGGGCGTGTCTTGACAGGTGTTCTGCGGGCCTGTTTGTTCAGCTTGAAATACATCGGCACATAGCTTTCAGCCCGCACGATCTCTCCTTTGTGGCGCGCCGGCCGCCAGGGCGGCATCAGCTGCAGGATACGCAGTGCCTCCGCATCCAACTGCGGGTCGGCGCGATGGATGATCTTGAAGTTGGAGAGGGTCCCATCTTTCTCCACCACGAAGGTGTAGACCACCAGGCCTTGGATGTTTCGTTCAGCGGCGTCGGCAGGATAGCTCAACGTATTGGAAATAAACCTGTTCATTTCGGCACTGCCACCGGTGTACATCGGCAGAAAATCAGGGTCCTCAATGATTTGACTGCTGGCGGAACGGGGCGGCTCCTGGGCCATCACTACTGATTGCTCTCCCGTTATACCGCCTGTCATGAGCAGGAGCAGTAACAGAAGGGAATAAATGGGTACTTTCATCTGATCGTATGGGTGTCTGTTCACATTGCATGTTCGCATCACAAAGATAATAAAAAGTGGTTGTTTTCCATAACTGTGACAGCCGATCGGAATCGATTTCACACGTTTTCACCAATTGTATCCCAATAAAGAGAGCAATGCAGTATCTTTTACGCACAAAAAAATCGTATCTTTGCACCCCTAAAAGATTGTTTTATGCAGAATATCCGTAACATCGCCATCATCGCCCACGTGGATCATGGTAAGACTACCCTGGTGGACAAAATGCTCATGGCGGGTCACCTCTTCCGTGACAACCAGCAACAGGAAGATTTGTTCCTCGACAACAATGACCTGGAGCGTGAGCGTGGCATCACCATCCTCTCCAAGAATGTCTCCATTCGTTATGGCGACACCAAAATCAACATCATCGACACACCCGGACATGCCGACTTTGGCGGTGAGGTGGAGCGGGTACTCAACATGGCAGATGGCTGCCTGCTGGTGGTCGACGCCTTCGAGGGACCAATGCCACAGACACGCTTTGTGTTGCAGAAAGCACTGGAGATAGGACTCAAGCCGGTGCTGGTGATCAACAAGGTTGACAAACCCAACTGCCGCCCCGAAGAGGTGCAGGAGAAGGTGTTCGACCTGATGTTCAGCCTCAACGCCACCGAGGAGCAGCTCGATTTTCCCACCATCTACGGCTCCGCCAAGCAGGGTTGGATGTCTGACGACTGGAAAAAACCCTCCGACAACATCATTCCGCTACTCAATGCCATCATCACACACATCCCTGCACCCAAAATGCGGGAAGGTACCCCCCAGCTGCTGATCACCTCGCTCGACTTCTCCAACTACGTGGGACGCATCGCTGTGGGACGCGTACACCGCGGCACCATTCTCTCCGGCAAGGATTATGCCCTCTGCAAAAGAGATGGCAGCATCAAGAAGACAAGGATCAAGGAACTGAACCTGTTCGAGGGACTGGGCCGGACGAAGGTGGAATCGGTGAGCTCGGGCGATATCTGTGCCCTTGTCGGCATCGAAGGATTCGATATCGGCGACAGCATCACCGACTTGGAGCGACCGGAACCACTCGACCCGATTGCAATCGACGAGCCCACCATGTCGATGCTCTTCACCATCAACAACTCACCTTTCTACGGACAGGATGGCAAGTTTGTCACCTCCCGTCATATATACGATCGTCTGATGCGGGAGCTGGACAAGAACCTGGCACTGCGTGTGGAGGAGACAGGCAGTGCCGATTCCTGGATCGTCTTTGGACGTGGCGTGCTGCACCTATCGGTGCTGATAGAGACCATGCGACGTGAAGGCTATGAACTGCAGGTGGGACAACCACAAGTGATCATCAAACAGATCGGAGGCGAGCAATGCGAACCGGTGGAACAACTGACTGTCAACCTGCCGGAAGAATCGGCCAGCAAGGTGATCGACATCATCACCCGCCGCAAGGGAGAGATGCTGACCATGGAGAGCAAGGGTGACCGCATGCACATGGAGTTCACCATCCCCTCACGGGGCATCATCGGACTCAACAACTACGTGCTCACACTCTCAGCCGGTGAGGCGATCATGGCGCACCGCTTCCTGGAGTACCAGCCCTGGAAGGGCAATATCGAGAAACGACAGAATGGCTCCATCATTGCCGGCGAGTCGGGCAACGCCTATGCTTACGCCCTCGACAAGCTGCAGGACCGCGGTCGTTTCTTCATAGAGCCCCAGACCGATGTCTACCAGGGACAGGTGGTGGGTGAGCACAGCAAGGAGGGTGATCTGGTGGTGAACGTCACCAAATCGAAGAAGCTCACCAACGTACGTGCTTCCGGCACCGACGACAAGGCCCAACTGGCTCCACCGGTGATCTTTAGTCTGGAGGAGGCACTCGAGTATATCAAGGAGGATGAATATGTGGAGGTGACACCCCGGTTTATGCGCATCCGTAAGATCATGCTCGACGAGACAGAGCGCAAACGGGCTTCAAAGAGAGGATCGTAGTAGAAAGGATTGTAAAAAGAATGCCGCCCAATGGGTGTTACCCGTTGGCGGCATCATTGAATAAACGCTTGTTGCTTCCTGCAACAGGCGTTATTTTTTGATCAGGTTGATAAACTCCTCGCGGGTTCGTTGCTCCCGGAAGACACCGGTGAAATCGGAAGTGGTGGTGATGGAGTGTTGCTTCTCCACACCCCGCATCTGCATGCACATGTGTTGCGCTTCGATCACTACCATCACACCCATGGGATTGAGCGTCTTCTGGATGCACTCCTTGATCTGGGTGGTGAGCCGCTCCTGCACCTGCAGGCGGCGTGCAAAGAGATCCACCACGCGGGCGATCTTGCTCAACCCGGTGATGTAACCATCAGGGATGTAGGCCACATGTGCTTTGCCGAAAAAAGGAAGCATATGGTGCTCACACATGGAGAAGAGATCAATATCCTTCACAATCACCATCTGTCGGTAGTTCTCCTTAAAAAGAGCCGAACGAAGGATCTCCTCGGGATCCTGCCAGTATCCCCTCGTAAGGAACTGCATCGCCTTCGCCACGCGAAGGGGTGTCTTTACCAATCCCTCACGACCGGTATCCTCACCCAGCAAGGTGAGAATCTCATGCATATGATCCGCTATCAGGGAGCGGTTCCTCTCCATTTCTTCTGTTGACATCCGATTTATTTGTTGTTGGCGTTTCTTATTCTTCGCCGGAGGGGGTTTTGTGTACCGGTATCCTGACCTCGTCCACCACGACATACATCTCCCTCCCAAAAGAGGGGAATGCCCTGCGGATCTCCTGCATCACCTCTTCAGCCTCTTCACGCTTTTCAAAGTTGCCCACACGCAACCTCCAGAAGGGTGAATCAAACAGGACCACCGTCTCGTGCTGGGGGAAAGCGTTGTGAATCTGGTGTTGCTTACGAGTGGCCTCGTTGCGTGAGGTGCGTTGGTTGTTGCCTGAAAAAGCTTGTATCTTGAAGCCCCGCATCTTGTAATACTGCATCGATCCGTCGGCCGAGGTATAGATTGGCCGTGTGGGAGCCATGGAACGTCCCAGTACGTCACTGATGCGTTCGTCCTCGTAGACCCTCACCTGTCCCTTGCCGGGCTGATCGCTGTTCAGCTCCTGGAGTATCTTATTCCTGGGTGTCGTGCGCTGACCACTGAGGGTTGTTGGCAGGAAGGAGATCAACACGATTAAGAGTCGTATGGGCAATCTGTTCATCACTTTTTTCTGTAAAGGTAGAGAATTACCACAGATTCAAGGTGAATCTGTGGTAAAAAACTGTTAATGACTTAAAAAGCCTCAATGATCGGCATGAACTTGTCAACACCCAGGGAGGCACCGCCAATAAGGCCACCATCCACATCGGGGTTGGAGAAGAGCTCCTTCGCATTGGAAGCATTGCAGCTACCGCCGTACAGGATGGAGGTGTTGTTTGCTACCTCCACGCCATACTTTTCGATGAGTGTGCTGCGGATAAAGGCATGCATCTCCTGTGCCTGTGCAGCAGTAGCAGTCTTGCCGGTGCCGATGGCCCATACCGGTTCGTAGGCCAGCACGATCTTACTGAAATCAGCACTGGAGAGGTCAAACAGTGAAGAGACGATCTGCGATTTCACCACCTCAAAATGATTTCCCGACTCTCTCTCTTCCAGCACTTCACCAATGCAGAAGATGGGTGTCAGTCCGTTTGTGAGTGCCAGTGATACCTTCTCTTTCAGGATCGCAGGTGTATCGTGGTAGTAGGCGCGCCGTTCGCTATGTCCCAGAATCATATACTTTGCTCCGGTGGAAGCCACCATAGCCGCCGAAACCTCACCGGTATAGGCTCCCGACACCTTGTCGGCACAGTTCTGGGCAGCCACACCGATGCAATTGCCATCGACCGTTTCCACCACCTTGGCCAGGTGAATAAAAGGTGTCCCAACCACTACGTCGCAGTTCACCGTTTTTCCCTTCAGGGCTTCATTCAATTCCTTGGCCAGTGTCACTCCCTCCTGCAGGTTCATGTTCATTTTCCAGTTACCTGCTACAATGTTTTTTCTCATATTCTTACTCTATTTAAATGTTACTGTTCTCATTTCTTATATCTGTTTATGCACCATCATCGTGCAGCCAACCTGTCCTGCCTGATACACCCTTTCTCTCAGCCAGTTTCATCAAGAGCAACGGAAGCAACAGTGAAAGAGCAACCAGCGCCAAACGCATGAAGTCGCTTTGTTGCACTCCACCCGGTTCTACCAGACGGGACGATTCCAGCGAGACCCCTTCGGGCAACGGACTTGGCAGGCGGCTGTCATCCCATTTGTTGACGACAACCCCTTCCCTGAGCAACATCAATCCCGGATTGGATCGCACCATCGTCTTCAACACCTTTTCGTCGGCGATAGCAAACCGGAAACCGGTACGATGCTGCGCCTCCCATTCTGTTGCAATCTCCGGCGGTGAAGCGGAAACCAGGTAGAAGGGATGACCACTCTCTTCAGCAAACTGATGCAAGGCCCTGAACTCGTCCAGGTGGCGCAAGTGCATCTCATGGAGCGACCAGCTGATCATCAGAAACTGATAACCGGGTTGCTGCAATATCTCCCGGGTGATGTCACTGCCCGCCATCAGGGCACCATTCTCCTCATCCCGCTGCAGTGATGTCAGGGTGAAATCCTGGATGGCTGGCTTCTCCCCTTCGCGCAGCATCCGATTGTGCATCTCGACAAAGGTCCAGGTGGAGTCATCCCATGGATAATCCGTTTCGGTGAACTCCTGCTCTACCCCATCCTTCTGATAGATAAAAACCGTTTCGTAGCGATCCGTCAGCGCAGGGTCTACGCTCATCTGATCCGGAATGGAGGCACCAATGTGAAAGGGGCGGAAGTCAAACAGTGGCAGTCGGTAGAGGTTGTGCAATGAGAAAAGTAAGCCATACAGAAGCACAAAACCCACTGCAAGAGGTGCCACGCGTCGTCCGAAGAGTGGGGTTATTTTCTCCCGGTTGAAGAAGAGGAGCATCAGAGCGGCCAACAACAACAGGTTCTTCCAGAAGGTCTCCCAGTTGCTGATCTTGATTGCGTCACCAAAACAACCGCAATCTTCCACCGGATCAGTCAGTGCGATCCAAAGCGTGAGCGGAGTGAAGAAAAAAAGAAAAAGAGCCAACAGCCTCAACGTTCCCCTCCGCCATAGGCCGAGCAGCAACAACAACCCCAGCGCAAACTCCGCCACTACCATCAACAGGGAGAGAGGCAACGAAAGTACCATCAACTGCGACAATCCCAACTCAATCAGGTAATCATCAATCTTATAGGCAGTACCAAGCGGATCCACCGCCTTGACGAAACCGGACAAGGTGAAGAGCCCTCCCACCAGCAGGCGGGCAACCAGCACCAGAAAAGTTCTTCCTTTTATAGCAGGTTGCAGCTTCATGCAGGTTCCTCTCCGAAATGCATTTTAATCAACCCAAAGATGGCGTAATTGATCATGTCCAGATAGTTGGCATCCACACCTTCCGAGATGAGGGTCACACCCTGTTTGCTTTCAATCTCCTTGGTGCGATAGATTTTCATCAGGATCAAATCGGTGTAGGAGCTGATGCGCATGCTCCTCCAGGCCTCGTCGTAATCGTGATTCTTGGCTCCCATCAACTCCCTGGCTTTTTGCAGATATAGGTCGTAAAAAGTCAATGCCTGCTCCGCTGTCAGGTCGACAGTGTCGGCATAACCCAGCTGCAACTGAATGAGTCCGATGATGCCATAGTTGACGATCCCGATGAATTCGGGGAAGATACCCTCCTGCACGCGGCTCTCCCGCTTCACCTCCAGCGAGCGAATCCGATTGGCTTTGATAAAGATCTGGTCTGTGACCGATTCGGGACGTAGTATGCGCCAGGAAGCACCATAGTCGGTTAGCTTCTTCGAGAAGATTTCACGGCAGCGTGCTGCCACATCGTCAAACTGCTTATTGGTTGCATCCATCATCAATGGGCTAGAATCTGTGTAACATAAAACAACTGATCTGAACAGGGCCTCCTACCCTGTTACACCGCACAAAGATAGGCAAAAAAAAGGTACAGGAAACCATCCTGTACCCATATTTCTCACTGTTTGTGGTGTTGCAGCATCAAGAGATGCGCAGCGATTTGCCGACACGCAGTACTGTCCGCGTGGAGATGCTATTGATCTTGCAGAGCTCATTGATCGTGAGGCCATATTTGCGGGCGATGGCACCAAGGGTGTCGCCCTGTTTGATGCGGTGATAGGCCACTTCTCCCGATACATACTTGTTGCTGCTGGCTGTAGCCTCTTTGTAGTCGACAGTTGCGGAAGAAACGGTGACCTTGCTGCTTCGGGTCGTTTGTTTGTAGCTGGAGGTGGTAACCAGGTACTCGTCACGGTGAGGTACCTTGTTCTGGAAGTCGATGATGAAATTGGGATTGATCGGCTTACCCAGGAAACGTGTCTCAAAGTGAAGATGGGAACCAAATGAACGTCCCGTGTTGCCGGCCAGACCGATGGGCTGCCCGGAGCGAATGAACTCATTTTCATTCACCAGAAACTTCGAGAGATGCCCGTAAACCGTCTCCAGTCCATTCAGATGACGAATCACCAGGTAATAACCGTAGCCTCTCCTTTCAAACTGCTTCACCCGTACCTTGCCGTCGAAAGCAGCATAAATGGTATCACCCGTTTGTGCCTTGATGTCTATGCCATAATGGTAGCGTCGGCTGCCTCTTCTCCCAAAATTGGACGTCATGTGTCCATTTGCCGGCATGGTGAAGTTTTCCAGGTTGACAATGAAAGTGTCAGGGGCATTCTTCAGACTTCCGTAAATATTCACATTGCTGTTGACCCACATCCCTTCGTAAATGTCGTCTGCAGGAATTGCATTGGGATCGAATTCCTCCCTGCGTTCTTCAGCCTCCACAAGCACCGACAAATCCATCTTCAACTTCAAACCATCGGCAAACAAGCCGGGCTGATCGCTGAAACTGGAACTGTGTAACTGCTTGTGGTTAACCTCTGGTCTGGCATTTTCAGGTGAGGTGGATGCTGCTTGTGAAAAAGCATTTAAGGTGAAGAACATCAAGGTTGCGGGCAACAGGATGCGTGTTTTTGCAAAAATATGACCTTTCTCCATTGTTCTTATTTACTTCTAAAATTCAATTACTAATCTGTTCAACCTACTCCTGCACTTCATCATTCGCATACCGATAGGGTAAAAGAAATTGCGGATAGGTGAAAATTTCATTCTCTGAGAAAAAACGTGCCAGCTCACGGGCCGCTGTCTCGGGTGAATCAGATGTGTGGACGATGTTCTCCTGCACACTCATGCTGTAATCACCCCTGATGGTTCCGGGTGCTGCTTCTCTACCGTTGGTAACACCGGCCAGCTGCCGTACCACGTTGATCACATCCACTCCCTTTAACGCCATTGCCACCACCGGACTTGCCTGCATCGATTCTTTGATTCTGCCGAAGTAAGGCTTGTTCACCAAATGTGCGTAATGTTCCGATACCATCTGATCGGTTAAACAGAGCATCTTCATCCCCACAATCTGTATCCCTTTCTTCTCGAAGCGTGCAATCACTTCTCCCAGGATAGCTCTTTGAATGGCTGATGGTTTGAGGATAACTACCGTAACCTGCATGGTTGACAAACTATTGCTAAATGACCCTAAAATTGTAGATTTTTTTCCTTATTTGATCTCAAAGTAAACTTTTAATTGTTTTACCTCCAAATAATGCACATTCTTTTTTTTAGCAGCCCTGACCTGAAAAAAACAAAAATGATGCCTATGTATTTGAATATGTGCAGATTAAGTCATTTTATGTTATAAAACATATTATACTGATTTTAAACACATTGGACATACTTTAACATTCATTTCGCATTCCATCTCCACACACTGTATCTTTCATTCTTTTGTAGCTGCAGGGTTTATTGGCAAGGTGTGTGCTTCAATTTTCAGCTATTTTCACAAAGCAGCCTGCAAATTGAAAGATAAAAGATCAGAAAGAATGAACAGTTTTACTTATCTTTGCCACAATTTAGCATAATAGTGTAGGATTCAGGCATATGCCGATGATCACAAAGATTTATACGGAATGAATAAATACAAGCTAATCAACAACATCACCGGATGGATTGTGTTTGCCACTGCAGCAGTGGTATACCTGCTCACCATTGAGCCCACGGCAAGTTTCTGGGATTGTGGCGAGTTCATCACCTCTGCCTACAAGCTGGAGGTGGGTCATCCCCCCGGTGCTCCGTTCTTTATGCTTGTAGGGAACCTCTTCACCCAGTTTGCACAGTCCCCCTCACAGGTGGCTCTGATGGTCAATGGTATGTCGGCACTGATGAGTGCCTTCACCATTCTCTTCCTTTTCTGGACAATCACCCACCTTACCCGCAAGCTGCTCATCAGCAGCGGCAGCAGCCGGCTGAACAGGGGACAGCTCATTGCCGTCATCGGCAGCGGACTGGTGGGATCGTTGGTCTATACCTTCAGTGACACCTTCTGGTTCTCGGCCGTGGAGGGTGAGGTCTATGCCTTCTCCTCCATGCTCACCGCACTGGTCTTCTGGCTGATCCTCAAATGGGAGGACAATGCCGACAAACCGCACTCCGACAAGTGGTTGGTGCTGATTGCCTACATCATGGGGCTCTCCGTGGGGGTGCATCTGCTCAACCTGCTCTGCATCCCAGCCATCGTGCTGGTATACTATTTCCGGAAAGAGGTGAATCCCACCTGGAAAGGAGGCCTGCTTTCATTGTTGCTCTCCTTCGGATTGATCATCGTATTGATGTGGGGCATCATCCCCGGCTTCACCAAGGTGGGGGGATGGATCGAACTCTTCTTTGTGAACAGCCTCGGCATGAGCTACAACACAGGTCTGATCGCCTACATGGTCATTCTGATTGCCACACTCACATGGGGTCTGGTCGAATCATCATCCGAGAAGAGATCGGATAAACGGGCCCACATTGCACTTTTCATCACCCTGGGACTCACCGGGATCCTCTTTATCGGAAGCAAACCCTGGCTGTGGCTCCTGCTGGTTGCAACGGCAGCTTACTTTGTATTCAGGTACAAGAAGATGTCAAACCGTTTTGTCAACCTGGTATTGTCATCGATCATGGTGATCCTTGTCGGCATCTCCGCCTATGGGCTGATACCCATTCGTTCATCGGCCAACACACCACTCGACCTCAACTCACCGGAAGATATCTTCTCACTGGGGAGGTACCTGAACCGTGAACAGTATGGCCAGACGCCATTGGTACATGGTTCCACCTATGCCTCACAGATTGCCAGAGACGCCAATGGCTCCGCAATCACAACTGGGAAGACAACCACCTACAACAAGGTACTCAAAACATCACCCGACCAGAAGGATCGATACATCAAGAGCACTTCGGGTAGCTACAAGTATACAAACAGCATGCTCTTCACCCGGATGCACTCCAACCCCAACAACCCCTCTTTTCGCAATCACATCATCGGATACGAGCGATGGGGAGGTGTCACCGATCGGAACATCAGACCCACCTTTATGCAGAACATCAAGTACATGGTTAGTTACCAGATCAACTACATGTACTGGCGCTATTTCATGTGGAACTTCTCGGGTCGCCAGAATGACATACAGGGCGATGGCGGCATCACGACCGGCAACTGGATTACCGGCATACCCTTCTTCGATGAGCATGTGCTGGGATTGGGACCACAGCAGCATATTGCCCCCGACATCGTACACAACAAGGGACACAACAAGTACTTCATGTTGCCCCTGTTGTTGGGCCTGATTGGTATTTTTTACCAGTTGCGTCTCGGTGAAAAGGGATTCAAAAGCTTCTCCATTCTCTTCATGCTCTTTTTCATGACCGGATTGGCCATCATCCTTTACCTCAACCAGACACCCTTCGAGCCACGGGAAAGGGACTATGCCTACTCCGGCTCCTTCTATGCCTTCTCCATCTGGGTGGGCATGGGCGTGGCGGGCATCAGCCTCTTCCTTCGGAGATACATCAAAAAAACCGGTGCCGCAGCAGCAATGGCCACCGCAGCCACACTCTTCGTGCCGCTGCAGATGGCATCCCAGAACTGGGACGACCACGACCGTTCCGGCAGGACGCTGGCACGTGACACCGGCATGAACTACCTCAGCAGTGTGGGTGAAAACGGCATTCTTTTCACCAATGGCGACAATGACACCTATCCCCTGTGGTATGTACAGGAGACGGAGGGTTTCCGTACCGACGTACGGGTCACCAACCTCAGCTTCCTGCAAACTGAGTGGTACGTGGACCAATTGCTGCGTCAGGCCTACGAATCGGAGCCACTGCCCATCAAATGGTCGCAACAGGCATATTATGGTGAAACAGGAACAGCCGCATTCGTGCTCACCCGCCAGGAGATTGAGAACGTACTGAAACAGAACAACATCCCACAGGTTTCTTATGGAACCTATTTCGATGTGAACCTGTTTTCTGACACCCTCTCACTGAGAGAGACCATGGCGAATCTGCGTGAAGGGAAGAACAGCAACATCAAGAATCCGTTCAATACCGGGAACACCCAGATCATTCCGGGTAACATTCTGAAATTAGATGTGGACAAAGAGATGGTCGACTGGGAAGCATTGCACGCCAAGCCGACAAACCAGATGCTGATCAACCTGGACGACAAACAGGCTGTCTACCGCCAGGAGATGATGATCATGGAGCTTCTCGCCAACATCAACGACGCACAGTGGCAGCGATCCATCCATTTTGCCACCACCATCACCCCCAGCCTCTTCATGAATCTGCAGGAGAGCAACTTCTCGTTGAACGGACTTACCTACCAAGTGGTACCCGGCACACCGCTCAGCGGTGGTGTGAACACAATCGCAGCATACGACAACATGATGAACAAGTTCCGCTTCGGGGGACTGGAGGAAGATCCCGATATCTACCTCGACGAGACCAACCGGCGGATGATCTCTACCTTCCGCCTCTACTTCACCCAACTGGTGAACGCGCTGGTGGAAGAGGGAGAGAATGACAAGGCGTTGGCCGTCCTCGACAAAGCCAACCGGGTGATGCCCTCCTCAGCCGTACCCTATGGTACCGATGGTTTGCTTTTCGCACGGGCTTACTACCGCCTGGGAGAAAAAGAAAAGGCAGATGCGATCATCGGCGGGATAGCAGATCGCATCAACGGCAACCTCGACTGGTTTGTACGTCTGAAACCACTTCAGATATCCAACACCCTTTCCGACATCATCTACAACAACATCAATCCCTCCCTGCTGATTGCCGGTATCTACCAGCAATATGACAGGGAAAGGTACAATGCGACGGTCAACGACCTGCTGCAACGGGCAGAGTTCTTCTATTCCCAGGGCATCAGCTATGTGGGAGATGTGATCCTTCGCGAGATCACCGACAGCTCCATACGTGGTTTCTATTCCCTGCCTGCCTCTGATACAATCACACGCGCCGCGGAGGAGGAGACCATGCAGAAAACGCTCCGCATAATGCAGCAATACAGTCCCCAACTGCTGGAACAATATAGCAGCAAAACAGAATAAATCAATCAGAAAGAAGCACCCGATCGGCCAATTGCCAGAGCCGGGTGCTCCTTTTCATGCGTAATTCCACAAACGATCATGTTGATTGAACAACCCCCTCTGTTCTACAGGTCCCTCTATCCCGGAACACTCTGGCGCATCAAGGATGAGCACCACAAAACGGTCTACCTCACCTTCGACGACGGTCCAATACCGGAAGTGACGCCCTGGGTCCTCGACCTGCTCGACAGGTATCAGGTGAAGGCAACCTTCTTCTGCGTGGGTGACAACGTACGCAAATACCCCCAAATCTACCATGAACTGCTGGAGAGGGGTCATCAAACCGGCAACCACACCTTCAACCATCTGCAGTGTTGGAAACACACAACAGCTTACCTGATTGAAAACAGTGCCGAGGCCGCCGAATTGATTGACTCCCGACTGTTCCGCCCTCCCCATGGACACATGCGCATTGCGCAAAACAGGGCATTCCAACAGAATGGGTACAAGGTGGTGATGTGGGATGTGGTGACCCGCGACTACAGCCGATTCATGACACCTGAAAAGGTGCTTGACAACGTGAAACGATATACGCGCGACGGCTCCATTGTTGTCTTTCACGACTCACTGAAAGCCGAGAAAAGGATGAAATATGCATTGCCTCGAGCCATCGAATGGTTGCTGGAGGAGGGTTATGTATTTGCACTGATTCCGGCTTAACACCCCATCCTGCTCCCAGCCGGATTGCAACTGTTTTTTTTATTATGGAATCTCTCGCACTCCCGCGATGACAACTGATGTAATTTTCAACGCCTATTCAAATTAAACACCTTTCAATCAGTGGTATATAAATATTATAGGCATCTACAAGCAAGCTCGAATGGTTAATCTATGTTAATATTGCATTATTCTCTAGTAGTATGTATTGCATAGTACAAGGTTTTGGCATATATTTGTGCCGTTCTATTCATTCACAAAAAAAAGCGCAAATTCTGTAACGATTCTTCCCGATTATGCGTCTAAGAAGAATCACAAATCACCGAACAGATGATTCATATTCGTCAACTACACAAATCTTATCACACCGAGGCACTTTCATTGCATGTACTCAAAGGCATCGACCTGGATATTGAGTCCGGGGAGTATGTCTCCATCATGGGTGCCTCCGGATCCGGCAAGTCCACACTGCTCAACATTCTGGGCATTCTCGACACCTACGACAGGGGCGACTATCACCTCAACGGCTCCCTGATCAGGAACCTGAGTGAAAGGCAGGCGGCACAATATCGCAACGAGATGATCGGCTTCGTCTTCCAGTCGTTCAACCTGATCAACTTCAAGAATGCATTGGAGAATGTGGCGTTGCCCCTCTATTATAAAAAGGTGAGCCGCAAGAAACGCAACCTCATTGCCATGGAGCACCTCGACCGCATGGGGCTGAAAGAATGGGCGCACCACCTGCCCAACGAGATGTCGGGTGGCCAGAAGCAACGTGTGGCCATTGCCCGAGCCATGATCTCCAATCCCAAGGTAATTCTTGCCGATGAACCCACCGGGGCACTCGACAGCAAGACCACGGAAGAGGTGATGGAGGTGCTCACCAATCTCAACAATGAGGGCATCACCACCATCATCGTCACGCACGAACGTTCGGTAGCCGATGCCACCCGGCGGATCATCCACCTCAAGGATGGGATGATTGAATATGAGACCCGCAAGGAAAACGGCATTCATGAAACGATTCCATCTCTCAATTATCAATCGTTATGAACGATCACATTCAGGAGATACTCGACACGCTGAAAAAGAACAAATTGCGAACCACGCTCACGGGATTGTCTGTGTCGTGGGGAATATTTATTCTGATTGTGCTGTTGGGAGCCGGCAACGGACTGAAGAACGGGGTGATGCAGAACTTCAGTTCAAGGGCTGTTAACATGATCAACATGTGGTCGGGTACCACTTCCATGCCGCACAACGGTCTGAAGTCGGGACGTCAATTGCAGTTTACCGAAAACGAAGTGGATGTCATCAATGATCGGGTGGATGAGAGCCGTCTGATCACCGCTAGGTACAACACCACCCAGACCATCTCATACGATACGGAGTATGGTTCATACGGTCTGAGAGGGGTGATGCCCAATTTTCTCGACATCGAGAAGCTGCTCATACCGCCGGGGAAAGGGCGATTCATCAATGAACTGGATATGAAAGCAATGAGCAAGGTGATCGTGCTCGATCAGAAGATTGCTGAGGTGCTGTTTAAAAATGAGCCACCACTTGGCAAGTATGTGAAGGTGGGACAGGTGATGTTCAAGGTGGTGGGCATCAACACCAAGAAAGAACAATATGGTGGTTCCAACGCCTACATCCCTTTTACAACTGCTCAGGCAATCTACAACCCGCAACGCAAGTTCTGGCAGATCACCTTCACGGTTGACGGACTCGACACTGAAGCAGAAAACGACCGGTTTAATGAATCACTGAGAAGCCTGATGGGACAACAGATGAATTTCGACCCGGAAGATGAGCAGGCTCTCTACGTATACAATGCGCAATCAGAATATGTGGAGACGATCAAGATCTTTGGCGGAATCACCTTCTTTGTCACAATCATCGGCATCCTCACCCTCATTGCCGGTATTGTGGGAGTAAGCAACATCATGTTGGTATCGGTAAAGGAGCGCACCCGTGAGATTGGCATCCGCAAAGCGATCGGTGCCACACCCATGGCCATCCTGAGAACCATCATCCTGGAATCGATCTTCATCACCACCATTTTCGGATACATCGGGATGCTGATGGGGATCGGACTCACCGAGCTGATCAATTTCTTCATGGTGCAGGCGGCAAACGGCAAACCGGTCACCGACGAACCGCAGATGTCGGTATTCACCAACCCCACGGTTGACATTGGATATGCCATCTTTGCGACAGTCATTCTCATCATCGCAGGTGTGATTGCCGGATACCTACCCGCCCGCAAAGCGGTGCGCGTGCAGCCCATCGAAGCGATGAGACAGGAATGAATAATTAATTTGATGTTCGATATTCAAGGTTTAGAAACTATAATTCTAGGACCAAGAACATTAAACCAAAAATAAAGAACCAAGCAATATGTTCGACAAAGACAGATGGCAAGAGATATGGGTCACCATCACGCACAACAAATCGAGGAGCGTGCTCACCGCCTTTGGCGTATTCTGGGGGATGCTGATGCTGGTGCTGATGGTGGGTGCAGGAAATGCGCTGGAGACAGGGATGACATCGCAGATCGAGGGGTTTGCCACCAACTCCTGCTTCTTCGAATCTTCCCGTACCACACTGCCCTATAAAGGTTTCCGCAAAGGAAGAAGATGGAACATCATCAACAGTGACCTGCTGTTGATTCAGGAGAAGGTTTCGGAAATGCAATACATCTCTCCGGTCTTATTTTCGCGGGGAGATGGCAACAACGTTGTAAGAGGCGAGAAGAACGGATCCTACCTCGTGAAAGGATGTTATCCCGAATACGATCTGATTGAGAAGAGCAAGTTGCTCTATGGCCGTTATGTGAACGACATTGACATCGCGGAAAAAAGAAAAGTGTGTGTCATTGGTGAACGCATCTATGAAGTACTCTTCCAGAAAGGTGAAGATCCGACAGGCAAGCAGATCCGTGTCAATGGCATCTATTTCAAGGTGATTGGTGTGGCTCGAAGCACCTCCGGTGTCAGCATCGGCGGACAGACCGCCGAAACGGTGGTACTCCCTTTCTCCACCATGCAGCAGGCATTCAATATGGGCAATATCGTCCATTTCCTGGCGGCCACAGCCATCGATGGTGTTGCGGTGAAGGTGATTCAGGATAAGATTGAGGAAGTCCTGAAACAACAGCACCAGATAGCACCCGACGACAAGGAGGCTGTATGGACCATGAACATTGAAGAACAATTCAAGATGTTCAACTACCTGGGCATCGGCATCGCCTCGCTCATCTGGCTGGTGGGACTGGGCACCCTCATTGCAGGTGCTATCGGTGTGAGCAACATCATGCTGGTAACGGTACGTGAGCGCACCAAGGAGATTGGCATCCGACGCGCACTGGGTGCTACACCCAACGACATCATCGGGCAGATCCTGAGCGAAAGCGTGGTGCTTACGGTACTGGCCGGAATCACGGGTATTGTGATGGGTGTCGGTCTGCTGCGCGCTACCGGCATCGTATTGAGTCAGGGTGACCAGTTCTTCAAGGATCCCCAGATCTCATTCACGATGGCCATCGGCTCGCTCATCATCCTGATCATCATCGGCACCTTCGCCGGATACATTCCTGCCCAACGGGCCATGCTGATCAAACCGGTAGAGGCAATCGGCGAAGAATAAAAAATTGACAACTGATAACTGATAACTAAATTACATTTACATGAAACGAATTTTGAGAATTGCAGGCTTTGCACTATTGGGCTTTCTGGTGATTTCTACCTTTGTGTTTCTCTGGCAAAAATCACGGCCCAAAGTTGTCACCTACCAAATTGAAACAACAACAAAAGGATCCATCGAAAAGAGAACGGTAGCTACCGGCAAGGTGGAGCCACGCAACGAGATCCTCATCAAGCCCCAGATGTCGGGGATCATCTCGGAAGTATACAAGGAGGCGGGAGAAAAGGTACAGGCAGGTGATATCATCGCCAAAATACAGGTGGTACCCGACATGGTGAACCTGAGCAGTGCCGAGTCGCGGGTGGAACGTGCACAACTGGCGGCCGGTCAGAGCAAGCTCAACTACGAGCGCGACAGGAAGCTTTTCGACAACGAGGTGATCTCGCGCGAGGAGTTTGAGAAGGTGGAGCTGCAGTACAGGAACGACCAGGAGGAACTGCGGGCTGCCAACGACAACCTGAGCCTGGTGCGCACCGGCATCACCCAGAGTTCGGCAAAGACAAGCAACACCCTGGTGCGCTCCACCGTGAGTGGAACCATCCTCGACGTACCGGTGAAGGTGGGCAACTCGGTGATCCAGTCCAACAACTTCAACGATGGCACCACGGTAGCCTCGGTAGCCAACCTGAGTGACATGCTCTTTGTGGGAAAAATTGATGAGACAGAGGTGGGAAAACTATCGGTGGGGATGCCCATGGAGATCACAATCGGTGCCGTTCAGGACCGCCAGATCCCCGCCTCATTGGAGTATGTGTCACCCAAGGGTGTGGAGGAATCGGGAGCCATTCTCTTTGAGATGAAGGCAGCCATGAAGCTACCTGACGATGTCTTTATCCGTGCAGGCTACAGCGCCAATGCCGACATCATCCTCGACAAACGCACCGATGTGTTGACGATACCTGAGAGCACGGTGGAATTCAGTGGCGACTCGGCATTTGTCTATCTCGTGAAGAGCGAGAAGCCACAGGCGTTTGATCGCCATTTTGTGAAAGTAGGTCTCTCTGATGGCATCCAGATAGAGGTGGTGGAAGGGTTGAAAGAGAACGACAAGATACGTGGCAGTGAAATCATTGAACAAAAGTAAACAAGTGACCATGCAGATCAGACAAACAATCACCCTGGTGCTGTTGCTCTTCGGCTTCCTCGCTCCCCTCACGGCTCAGAAGCAATATACGCTGATGGAATGCATCGAGACAGCACTCGAGAACAACCGCAACATCAAACAACAGGAACTGAACCGCCAGCAACGCGAGATCGCCTATAGCCAGGCACGGGCCGACCTGTTGCCTAACCTGAGTGCCTCGGCGGGACAAAACTTCGTCTTCGGCCGCTCCATCGGTCTCGACAATGTCTATCAAAACACCAACTCATCGCAGACCAGCTTCAGCATTGGAGCAAATATCACCCTCTTTGACGGGTTGCGCATGAAGCACAACATCGATGCGCGCAAAGCAGAACTGTATGCCTCCGAGGCAGACCTTGAAAAGATGCAGGACGACATTGTGATGAGTGTCTCCACTGCCTTCCTGCAGGCACTCCTCAACAAGGAACTGCTCCGGATCGCCGAGAACCAGTTGGAGACCACACAGGCTGATATCGCCCGCCGAACAGAGCTGGTGAAAAGTGGCAGGATGGCACGTGGCGAGCTACTGGAACAGGAAGCACAACAGGCTACCGAGGAGCTGAACCGCGTACAGGCAGAGAACAACCTGCGGCTGGCATTGCTCGACCTGGCACAGATCATGGAGTTGGATCAGTTTGACAACTTCGACATCACCGCCCCTCCGGCCGAATCGCTGATCAGTGAAACACCCCTGCTGGCATCGGAAACAGTCTATGAAAGCGCATTGATGAACCGCCCCGAATTGCGCAGCATGCGCTACCGTCTGGAGAGCAGCGAGAAGGAATTGCTGATGGCCCGGTCGCAATACTTTCCCTCCCTCACCTTCGGTGCCAATATGGGAACCGGTTACTACAACATGAGCGGACGCAACAACGACGCCTTCAACACACAGTTGCGGAACAACATAAGCAACTCGCTCGGTTTCAACCTGCGCATCCCCATCTTCAACAAGTTCCAGATCCGCAACAGTGTGAAGAATGCACAACTGGCTATCGCCAATACGCAATTGGAGATGGACAAGACACAGATCGATCTGCGCAAGAAAATCGAGCAGGCATTTTACAACGCCATTGGCGCGAAGAGCCGCTGGGAAGCTGCAGAGAAATCGGTGGAGGCCAGCCGCGAATCCTATCGCTTTGCGGAAGAGAAATATGAAAGTGGAAGAGCCAATTCCTATGAACTATTCCTGGCCAAGAACAACCTCACCCGCGTACTGGGAGAAGAGGCACAGGCCAAGTATGAATATGCGTTCCGGCTCAAGATCCTTGAACTGTTAAAAGATTGATTTCACTGTAACCATTGTGGTTCAGTTCCTGTCAAACAGAAAAAAAAGTAACGAGATGAAAACAACATTCCTTGCACTCACATTGCTCATATCACTCAACAGCACCTCCTGTGCCCAGTCACGCACCGCGAAAGATGCCTTTGAGGTGAGTAACTTCACCGCAATCGAGGCTTCGGTGGTGGCCAATATCCATATCACACAGTCTGCCGGCACGGCTGTCACGGCCGAAGGAAGCGAAGAGTTGCTCAACCGGCTCGAAGTGAGGATAGAAGGCGACCGGCTCATCCTCGACATGGAAGATGAGGGATTTTGGAAACGATTCGGCCGGAATGCCGGCAAGCTGACCATCCGGATCGCGACCCCCACCCTGACAAAGATTGACTTTGAAGGAGTCGGCAACATCCATGTCGATGGTACGTTCAACACCCCACAACTGGAGATCAACAGCGAGGGAGTGGGCAACCTTATCGCAAACAGCCTGGAGTGTGAATTTGTAAAGATCAGCTCCGAGGGAGTGGGCAACACCACCGTAGGCGGTAAAACCAACAAGGTGGAGATCCACTCCGAAGGAGTGGGCAATGTGGAGGCCGACAGACTGATCGCCCGGGAAGCGGTGGTCTCCTCGCAGGGAGTGGGCAACGTGAGCTGCTACGCCTCTGACTTCCTCAGCATCCGCTCGCAGGGTGTGGGCAATGTACAGTACTACGGCAAGCCGGAGAAAACAGACCTCATCAAGGA
>JAEWQF010000052.1 GCA_023399295.1 Bacteroidota bacterium | reverse complement strand
TCTTTGCGGCAAAAGAAAAGGAGCAGTCACAGGCTGCCGTATTATTGAATCTGTTGAACGAAACCAGCTAAATGAGCAAGAAACGACTCCCCCTGCACTGGCAGATCATCATCGGTATGACATCGGGCATCCTTTTCGGGCTGTTGATGACCAGCTTTACATGGGGAGCGACCTTTGTGGGCGACTGGATTGCCCCCTTCGGCACCATCTTCATCCGCCTGCTGAAGCTGATCGCCATCCCTCTTATCTTCACCTCGCTGGTGAAGGGGATCGCCGACCTGAAAGATATCTCCAGCTTCCGGCACATCGGTGTGCGCACCATCCTGTTTTACATCAGTACTACCGTGGCAGCCATCACCATCGGCCTGCTGCTGGTCAACACGATCCGTCCCGGCAGCGGCGTGTCGCCCGAGACCATTGAGGAGCTTACAAGCACCTACGCGCAGGATGCCTCCCTCACATCCAATATTGAATCGGCAAACCAACAGCAAGGTCCCCTCTCCTTCCTGGTGGAGATGGTACCCGAGAACATCTTCGCCGCCTTTGGCAACAACGGGCTGATGCTGCAGGTGATCGTCTTCTCCATTCTCTTCGGCATCTGCATGCTGCTGATCGAACCAAAGAAAGCCAAACCGGTGAGCCGTCTCATTGACGGGCTCAACGAGATTGTTCTGAAGATGGTAAACCTGATCATGTACATCGCCCCCTACGCCGTCTTCGCCCTGCTGGCACAGATCATCGTCAGCTCCGGAAACGTGGAAATCCTGCAGAAGCTGATGATGTACGGCCTCACCGTGCTCATTGGCCTCTTGGCGATGCTCGCCCTATACCTGCTGATCATCTACCTCACCACCGGCCGCTCTCCCCGCTGGTTCCTGTCAGGCATCGCGCCGGCACAACTGCTCGCCTTCTCCACCAGCTCCAGTGCAGCCACCCTGCCGGTCACCATGGAACGGGTAACCGACCACCTGGGGGTCGACAACGAGGTCTCCAGCTTCGTACTGCCTGTGGGCGCCACCATCAACATGGACGGCACCAGCCTCTATCAGGCGGTGGCAGCGGTCTTCATCGCTCAGGCGCTACACTTCCCCCTGGAGTTCACCGACCAGCTCACCATCATCCTCACCGCCCTGCTGGCCTCCATCGGCTCTGCCGCCGTACCCGGTGCCGGCATGGTGATGTTGGTGATCGTGCTCGAGTCGATCGGCATCCCGCCCGACAAGCTGGCCATCGGGCTGGCACTCATTTTCGCCATCGACCGGCCGCTCGACATGATGCGTACGGTAGTCAACGTCACCGGCGACTCAATGGTGTCGGTGGTGGTGGCCAGATCGATGGGCAAGCTCAAATAGAAATATGAGGAGAGAAGGATCCCTGTTGCTGATATTACTTGTTGTTGCGATGAATGCCCTGTCGCAGGAACATACGTACCAGGAAACAGACTCAACCATCCGACTCAACGAGTTGATCGTCAATGCCTACCAGCTCAACACACAGCATCATCAGCTCCCCGGAAGCATCTCCCTCCTCACTACGGAGGAGATGGAGCGGGGCGACGGTAACAGCTTCGCCAACATCCTTCATGCCATGCCGGGCATCTACATGCATAGCGGCACCTATGCCACCAGCCGTATCATCATCAGGGGTGTGGGCAGCCGTACACCCTACAACACCAACCGCATCAAAGCCTACCTGAACGATATACCCATCACCTCCTCCGACGGCATCTCCACACCCGAAGATATCGACCTGGGGGGAATCACGCGCATGGAGGTGATCAAAGGGCCTGCCTCCGCCCTCTACGGCTCGGGGCTGGGAGGGAACATCAACATCTACACTCCTCAGACCGGCCGGGACAGTGGCAACGCCCTGCTGCAATATGGCAGCTTCAATACGATCAAAGCTGCTGCAGGGGGAAACATGCAACGCGACAACCTGCAGATAGGCGGTCAGTTGAGCCACCTCCGCTCCGACGGTCACCGCGAGCACAACCGCCTGCGCCGCACCACGCTCCTCTCATCCGGCAACTGGCGCCAGCCCTCCTGGTCGCTCAGTTACACACTGCTGTTGATCGACATGAACGCACAGATACCCAGCTCGATAGGCAAGTCGCTTTATGAGTCCAGCCCGGAATCGGCTGCAGCCAACTGGAAAGCGGTGGAGGGCTACAAGGAGTACCGGCGTGCGATTTCCGGCATCACCCTCACAAACCGACTGGCAGAGAACTGGAATAACCGCCTCACCCTTTTCGGCAACCGCACCGACAGCTACGAACGACGCCCTTTTAACAACCTGGAGGATGGCACCCGTGGCGGCGGCATCCGAAACCGTCTCTCATACCACAGAGAGCGCTTTGACGCCCTGCTGGGGATGGAGTGGATCAGCGACAGCTACCGCTGGCAGCTCGACCTGGAAGGGGAGCAGATCAACCGCAACCGGGAGCGACGCAGCCACCTCAACCTCTTCGCCATGAGCTACTGGCGTCCCTCCTCGGCATGGAACATCTCACTGGGGGGTGCGGTAAACAGCATCCACTACCGGCTCACCGATCTCTTTCCGGAGAATGGCGACCAGAGTGGTCACCGCCAGTTCCCAGCGGTCTTCTCCCCCCGCCTTGGCGTCAACTATGCCCCCTCACCACTGCTGGCCCTCTTCGCCTCGGCAGGCCACGGTTTCTCCATGCCCTCCCCCGAGGAGACGCTGCTCCCGGAGGGTGAGATCAACCGCGACATCAAACCCGAACAGGGGATGCAGTATGAGACGGGGGTACGACTCAACCTCTTTGAGGGAGTCACACAGCTGGAAGCCACTCTCTACCGGATTGATCTGCGCAACCTGCTTGTCACCAAACGCATCACGGAGGATCTCTTCACCGGCATCAACGCAGGCAAAACCCGTCACAGCGGACTGGAGCTGATGCTCCAGCAGCAACTCTTCCAACAGCATTCCTTTCCGGGCAGCCTGCAGCTCAATGTCAGCTACACGTTATCGGAAAACCGTTTCGTCGATTTTGTGGAGGAGGGAATCAATTACAACGGCAAGCGACTACCCGGCATACCCTCAGCGATGGGACAAGCCACGCTGTTGTGGCAACCTGCGAAGCCCTGGCAGATTGAGCTGCAACTGCAGCAGGTGGGTAAACAGTTTATCGATGATGCCAACAGCGTGGTGAACGACGCCTATCTGCTTGCGGGTATAAAAGCCACGCGGCAGCTCCACCTTTGCAGGGGTGGCAGGGTGGATCTCCATGCCGGTATCGGTAACATCACCAACAGCCGCTATTCCGCCATGCTCACCGTCAACGCGGTGGCCTTCGGCAATGCAGAGCCACGCTATTACTACCCCGGCATGCCCCGCCAACTCTATGCCGGCATCCGCTGGTCGTTTTAGCCGGCGAAGGTATCGAACATCTTCTCAAGGTTGAGGCTGCGGGCAGAAGCATCGAAGATTTTGCGGTACTCACCCTGCTGCGCATAAAGCGATGCATGGGTTCCCCACTCCACCATCCTCCCCTCCTTCATCACATAGATGGTATCTGCATCCACGATCTGAGAGAGCGAGTGCGAGATGATCACCACGGTCCGCTCTCTCTTGATGGCATCCAGGCTCATCTTGATGTGCTCAGTGGCGATGGCATCCAGACTGGCAGTGGGCTCATCGAGGAAGATCACCGGCGGATTCTTCAGGAACAACCGCGCGATGGCGATGCGCTGTTGTTGACCGCCGCTCAGCTGCTGGGCATCGGTATCGTAACCTTCCGGAAGCTGTTCCACCTGCTCGTGCAGATAGGCGCTGCGGGCGGCGGCAACCACCTCTTCCCGTGTGGCTCCGGTGTTACCGTAAAGGATGTTGTCGTAAATGCTCCCCTTGAAGATATGGTTCTTCTGCAGCACCAGTCCAATCTGGTCGCGCAGCGATCCGTTCTCATAAGCCTCCAGGTCGATTCCGTCGAGGGTGATCTGTCCGCTGTCCGGTTGGTAGAATTTGCAGAGCAGGTTGATCAGCGTACTCTTGCCTGCACCGCTCAGTCCCACGATCGCGGTCGTCTTGCCCGGTTCCAGCGTCATACTCACCCCATGGAGCGCCTTCGTACCGTTGGGGTAGGTGAAGTCCACCCCCTCCACACGGAAGGCACCCCGCACCTTCTCGGCCTTCACTGTGCCGCCGCTCTCCACTGCCCCCTCGTCCTGCAGCACTCCGAAGAAGCCGTCGGCATAGATCAGCGCGTCGTTCACCTCGTCGTAGATACGGTGCAGCTGTGCGATGGGCGCGGAGACATTGCGAAACAACATGATGTGCATCATGATGGCACCGATGCCCATCTGCCCGTCAAGCACCAGGAAGACGGTGAGGATGATGATCAGCACCACCCCTATCTGCTGGATGAATGCTTTCAGGCTCTCGTACACATAACTGGTCTGCCTCGTCTGCAGCTGGTTGTTCAGCATATCCATCTGTACCGTGTACTGCTTCTCTCCCTCCAACTGTTCCCGCACGAAGCTCTTGATCACCGTGATGGAGTCGATGATGTTGATCAGCCCATGGTTCTTCCGTTCCCGCTGACCGCGCAGCTCGGTACGCCACCCCTTCAGCTTCGACGCCTGCCGCTGACTCACATAGAAGTAGGCCGGCACAATCACCGTGGCCATCAGTCCCACATAGAGATTCGCATTGAACATCACCACCAGGGCGATGATGGCAGTGGAAAAGAGAGGTAGGATATCGAGGAAGAAATTCTGCACCAGCCGGATCAGGCTCTCCACCCCACGGTTGATGCGCGTCTGGAGCAGCCCTGTCTGATTCTCCGGATCGGCGTAGAACGACATCCGGTAGCGCAGGATGCGCTCCACCGCCGCCTGGGAGAGGTCGCTCCCCACACGGATGCGGATCTTCTCCCCGAAGTACTTCTGTCCGAAGCGGATGGCGATGTTGAGCAGCTCATTCGCCAACATGATCAGCGAGATGACAAGGAGCAGCCTCAGCCCGTTCTCAAACGGGTCGGGCTGTCGCAACAGGCTCTCCACACGGGTGACCGTTTCGTTCACGATCAACGGGTTCACCTGGGCGGCAAAAGAGCCCACGAGGGTGAGCAACAACGTGCCCATGATCATTCCCTTGTAGGGTTTCACATAGGGCAACAGGTTGTGGAATAGGGTCTTAAAAGATTGGTTTTCGGTTTTGCGTTGTTTCATTGGGGTTTGGACACCTTGAACCTAAAAACGTTTAATTTTTGGGTCGCCAAACAGTTGCCACTTTTCACACAATCAACTATCTTTGGCAGATGTTAGCACCCAATCAGCTTCTCCGAACAGCCGTTTTTCTGCTTGTGACCCTCCTGACTGCCTCCTGCGCATTGAAACAGGAATCATCCCAAAATGAAAATTCAGATCCTTCTGAAGCCTGTCAGTTAATCCAATACGGTATCTGTGTGGATACGCTCGATGTAGCCTTCCACCAGGTCGAGAATGGTGATTACCTATCCTCCATCCTGGGTAGGCTCGGCTTTACGGGAACAGAATCGGATAAAATCAGTCGTGCAATCACCCCTTATTACCCGCCCTCCAGGCTGCAGATCGGTGACCGCTACGCGGTGATTAGCCGGCGCGACACAACAGCTGCCATCGATTACCTGGTCTTTGAGCCCTCGATGATCGACTATGTGGTGGTGGATCTCCGCGGTGAAACCCTCACCGCAAGGGCCTCCTCCAAGCCGGTCACACTGCATCGCAGGTACAGCGAAGCCACCATCACCTCCTCTCTCTGGAACGCCATCATCGCGTCGGGTGCCACTCCCATGCTGGCACTCATGCTCTCCGACATCTACGCCTGGCAAATCGATTTCTTCGACGTGAAGGAAGATGATTCGTTCCGACTGATGTACGACGAGGCATGGGTCGATGACACCACCTTCGTGGAGATCACATCCATTGAGGGAGCTACCTTCACACACCGTGGCAAGGAGTACCGGGCCATCCCCTTTGAGCAGGATTCAGTGAGAGAATACTTCGACGAGGAGGGCAACAGTCTCAGGAAAGCGTTTCTGAAAGCTCCACTCGACTTTTTCCGCATCAGCTCGCGCTTCTCCAACGCCCGCTTCCACCCGGTGCTGAAACGCTACCGCCCGCATCATGGGGTAGACTATGCCGCACCGGTGGGTACACCGGTAAAAACCATCGGCGACGGCGTGGTGGTTGAGAAAGCCTTTCAGCGGGGTGGTGCCGGCAACTACCTTAAGATACGGCACAACAGCACCTACACCACCACTTACATGCACCTGAGCCGCTTTGCAAAGGGTATTCAGAAAGGGACAAACGTGAAGCAGGGAGATGTGATCGCCTACGTGGGCTCTACCGGCCTATCCACCGGTCCCCATCTCGACTTCCGGGTGCACAAGAACAACCAGCCTATCAACCCGCTCACCATGGAGGCTCCCCCCTCCCTGCCGGTGAAGCCGGAGCTGCTGGACAGCTTCCGTATGGTGCGTGACAAGGTGTTGCAGGAGATGGACAGCCTGCGCGATGCGAAATCCTTTTTGGCAGAAAAAGGGACTTATAACGAATAATTTGTTACCTTTGGGGCCAATATCATTTCTTTTTTTACGAAATTAATGAAAAGTTCCAAAAAAAACAAGGTGTTGTCCACCCTGGCACAGCTGCTCAATAGCCGGAGTGATGAAATCATGCGTGCCAATGGTGCCGATATGGAGGCGTTCCCCCACATGGATGCATCGATGCATGACCGGTTAAAAATAGATGACAACAAGATCGCCGGCATGATCCATTCCCTTGAAGAGGTAGCCGCTCAGGCTGATCCCGAAGGGAAGATCCTCTACCAGCACACCCGTGAAGACGGACTAAAGATAGAGAACCGTTCCGTCCCTTTCGGCACCATCCTGATCATCTACGAATCACGCCCCGATGTCACCATCGAAGCGGCGGCCACCGCCTTCAAAGCGGGCAACCGCATCCTGCTGAAAGGGGGCAAAGAGGCGTTTCATTCCAACACACTGCTCACCCGCCTCTGGCAGGAAGCACTCACCGTCAACGGTGAAGAGATCCACTGGGTGGAATACCTCAACCTCAACCGCGAGGAAACACAGCAACTGATCCGGGAGAACAGCCGGAGGGTAGACCTGATCATCCCGCGCGGCGGGGAGGGCCTCATCCACTTTGTACAGGAGCATGCCACTGTACCGGTAATCATCAGCGGCAGGGGGAATAATTTTCTCTATGTCGATAAGGATGCCGACTTTGAGATGGCCATCCGCCTGGTGGTCAATGGCAAAAAACGGATCAGCGTCTGCAACGCCATCGACAAGGTGCTAATAAATAGGGATCTGCCCCAGCTGGAAGAGAAAATACCGCTGCTGGCAAGTAGCCTGGAAGAGAAGGGGATCAGCGTGTGGGGCAACAGTGAAACAGCTGCTTTCTCTCCCTCCATCCAGGTGGAGCACAATGCCGCCACCCTCTGTGAGGAGTATCTGGCACCCAAACTCTACCTGGCCTTGGTTGAGGGAACGGGGGAAGCGATTGAGATGATCAATCGTTACTCGGGTGGTCATACCGCGGTGATTGTCACGAACAATCAGGCGATTGCCGACCGTTTCATGCAGGAGGCCGACTGTGCAGCGGTCTACCACAATGCCTCCTCCCGCTTCACCGACGGTGGTCAGTTTGGGGTGGGCGCCGAGATCGCCATCAGCACACAGAAGCTACACTTCCGTGGTCCCCTGGGTGCACAGGAGCTGGTCACAAACAAGTGGTTCATTCATGGTGAAGGGCAGATACGTGACTAAGAGAAACAAGTGCGACTATATTACAGTATAAATGGGTTATCAAACAGATGAAAAAGAAACTGATCATCAAGATTGGCACCTCCACGCTTACGGCAGGTACCAACCGCATCTCCTTCGCGGTGCTCGAAAGCCTGGCCAGACAGATCGTATCATTGAAAGAGCAGCATGAGGTAGTGATCGTCTCGTCGGGTGCCATCGCCACCGCCCGCCAGTTTGTGGAGATCAACGGCTACCAGCGGAATGTGGATTCGAAACAGGCGATGGCCGCCATCGGACAAACCAAGCTGATGGAACTCTACGACACCATCTTCTCCACCTTCGGTCTCAACATCGCACAGATCCTGCTCACCTACCGTGACTTTGAAAATCCGGTGGCCAACGAGAACACCCGCAACACCATCAAACGGCTCTGGCAGGCAGGCTATATACCCATCGTGAACGAGAACGACACCGTCTCCATCGAGGAGATCCTGCTGGGTGACAACGACAAGCTCTCGGCGCTGGTGGCCGTGATCACCGAAGCCGACCTGCTGTTGCTGGTCTCCGACATCGATGGCATCTTCGATCGCAATCCCCACCTGCATGCCGATGCCCGGCTGATCAGCGAGGTGACGGACCTGGAGAGCATCCGCAGCTGCATCGAAGAGAAGGAATCAACACTTGGTACCGGTGGCATGTCTTCCAAGGTGCACGCGGCGGCTATCTGCATGGACAAAGGAGTGGAGATGTGGATTGTGAACGGACAGCGGGCCAACTACATCATCAGGGCCATGAACGGAGAGATACCTTATACGCGGTTCAGGAGAGAGGCCGGTAAGAGCTGACCGACAACAGAGCAGCCGCAACAATAAAAATGATCAACGATGAAACATGGATTTATCGGCTTCGGCAATCTGGCCAAGGCCATTTATGAGGGTCTGAAGGAGCAGGAGGAGATGACATTCTCCTATTTCGCCCGCAGCAGGAAGGAGATACCCATACCTTTTTGCGAAGAGCTGGAACAACTGGTCTCCTCATCCGAGGTGATCTGGTTGGTGGTGAAGCCACAGGATCTGGCAGGTATCCTCATGCAATTGAAGGAGTGTGACCTCACTGGCAAGACAATCGTCTCACCGGTCGCAGGGAAAAGCATCGCCTGGATTGAACGCTATCTGGGAGAGGATCAGCTGATCGTGCGCATCATGCCCAACCTGGCAATGGCTTACCGTATGTCGGTCACCGCTTTTTGTACCAACCGGCCGGGAGAAGCCAGAGCCACCGAGATTTTCACTCTTCTGGGCAAGCTTGGCAAGGCGGTGGAGCTGGAAGAGAGTGGCTTCGACCTCTTCACTTCCGTCTTTGGAAGTGGACCCGCGTTTATTCTGGCGTTCATTCAGATCTTCAAGGAGAAAATGCAGGAGTTCAGCCTGCCTGGGCAATTGCTCGACGAGTTGTTGTTGGAGCTTACCCGCGGAACCACCCGTTACTTCACCGAGAACCAGCAGGCACACAGCATCGAGGAGTTGATCCGCAACATCACCAGCAAAGGGGGTACCACACAGGCGGGCCTTGAGCATTTCAAGAGCCATGAGATTGGAAAACATTTTGAGGGGGTACTCGATGCCGCCCGGAAACGGTCGGAAGAGATGAGCCGCAATGGCGGTTGAGGCGTACCCGGCTCCCTACAGCTGCTGCTCCTCTTTCGCCTTGTAGGCGATGGCATAGAAACGGATTTGCTTGATCACCGCCAGTAACCCGTTGGAACGGGTGGGCGACAGGTGTTCGGTGAGACCGATCTCCTTCAGGAAACGCAGCTCGCTGCCAATGATCTCATCGGCTGTGCGGCCGTTAAAGACACGCAGCACCAGTGCCAGCAGTCCCTTCACGATGATGGCATCGCTCTCCGCACCAAACCAGAGCCTCCCCTCACGGTACTCGCTCTTGAGCCATACCCGGCTCTGGCACCCCTCGATGAGGTGGGAGGGAGTTTTATATTGCTCATCGAGCGGTTCCAGAGCATTGCCCTGCTCAATGATCACCGCATACTTGTCCATCCAGTCATCGTAGAGGCTGAACTCATCAATGATCTCCTGTTCTATCGCTTCAATTCTCTGCATAGTTTCACATAAATAATGGCATCCCACAGCTAGCCACCGGCAGCAGCTGTTATTTCTCAGTATAGAGCACCTCCAACACCGTCTGCCCTGCTGCCTTCAGTGTATTGCGGTCGATGTTGCGCATGTCGTCGTTCAGGGTGTGCCAGTGTGGCCCGAAGCCGGTTTGCGTTTCTCTATTCAGGTTGATGATGTTGATGCTGGGAGCCCGTTTCATCTCGTTCACCGGAACATGGTCATCGGTGATGTACCCTCCCTGCTGAACGGGGAAGAAACTTCCATAACCCAGCTTGCGGGCGGTACTCCAAACCCGCTCCACCATGGTGGGAGCATGTTGCATTGAGTAACCCTCCTTCAGGAAAGTGGCACCGGCCGATCCCACCATATCCAGCAGGATACCATAAGCTGCGCGGTAGTTCTCCACATGGGGCTCCTCAGCCCAGTAACGCGATCCCACACACCACCAGTCACTCCCGGTATGATTTCGCTCGAACGAGGGCTCTCCCCAGTCCTCCAGGTCGAAGAAGATGACATCGACACCCATCTCCAGTGGCTGTTGTTGCAGCTGGCGCGCGATCTCCAGCAGCACCCCCACCCCGCTGGCTCCGTCGTCGGCACCGGCAATGGGTTGTTGTCTGCGCATCGGGTCGCTCTCCTCGTCAGCAAAGGGACGCGAGTCCCAGTGTGCGAAAAGCAGCACCCTCTTCGCCTGTTCAGGTGCATAACTGCCAATGATGTTGCGGATAGGCAGTCGCCTGCCATCGTAATGTGTCACCTCCGCACGTTGCTCAGTGACCACTGCCCCATAGGCAGCCAACTTCGTAGCAAGATAGTCACCGCATGCTTCATGGGCCGCCGTGCCGGGTACGCGGGGTCCAAATGCCACCTGTTCTTCCACATAGCGATAGGCGCTGTCGGCGTTGAACGCAGGCGACTGTGGTTGGTAAACCTCATTCACCGCCACCGCCTTCTTTCCCGACTGACAGGAGTTGCACGACACCGTAAGCAGCATGCCTGCCAACAGTGCCACAACCAGTGAAAATATCCCAACCTTTTTCATTCCTCAATTGATTTATCTAACTGATTCATATTATGTCGATCCCTCCCAACTATTTGTTACGCTGATAGGTGAAGTGATAGATTCCCATGTTGGTGTAGGTCTCACGCAGTGCCTCCTCATCGTCAGAGATCACCAGCAGCTTGTCACCGGCATAGAGCAGCGTCTGTCCCGTAGGCACGAAATACTGCTCCTCCCGTTTTACCATCACCACCAGCGTTTTGTCTGGCAGCGGCATCTCAATCAGGTTCTTGCCATACTTCAATGTCTCTTCCGTGATCTCGATCTCGGTCATCGCCGATTTGATCTCTTCCGAGAACTCCACATCGAAGTCCTCGAATGCTTTGA
>JAEWQF010000012.1 GCA_023399295.1 Bacteroidota bacterium | reverse complement strand
GCAGAAATAAATTAACTCCTCTCTCTTTTGTTTTATAGGGTCACATCTGCCTGATTATATTGCTAAACGGAGGATCCTGAATGCCCCTCTGACTACGATGGCAAATACGATTGCTCCTATCACCAGGTCAGGAAAGGCCGACTGGAGCAAGTCGACCAGTAGGGCAGCTACAATCACCCCGATGTTGATGACGATATCGTTGGAGGTGAAAATCATGCTGGCCTGGATATGTGATTCTCTACTTTTCTCTTTTTGTAGGATATATAGACTGATTGCGTTGGCAATCAATGCCAGAAAAGAGATCACCATCATGGTCCTGAAATCGGGCAGTTCGGTAACTCCCACAAATCGGCGGATCACCTCCATCACTCCTGTCAGTGCCAGCAGCAGCTGGAGGTAGCCGGCTGTACGGGCAATATTTTTTTTGCGTAATGCACTCCCCCCCACTGCAAAGAGGGCAAGTCCATAGACAAGGCTGTCAGCCAACATATCGAGACTGTCGGCAACCAGCCCCATTGAGTTGGAGAGTATGCCAAACAACATCTCCAGGCCAAAGAAAACAAAATTGATGATCAGCACAGCAAGAAGAATCTTGCGCTGTCCCGAATCACTTTTTTCCCCCTCCTGTTCGTGAGTAATTTCCGTAGATATTAATTTTGTCTGTAATTTGAGTGACTCAAGGGCTGCCAACACCATATCGGGTTCGCCATCGTGAAATACCTCCAGTTTTCTGTCCGGGATGTAGAACAGCATCGTTTGTACCTCTCCAAGTGGCTGCAAAGTCATCCGAATTAGTTGCTCCTCACTTGGGCAGTCCATCAGTGCGATGTGAAAAGTGCTTTTATTCATAGTTTATGATATCGTCTCAGTTCACCGTGTCTGACTCTGTTGTTCAGCAGATCTGCGATTTCTAAATGAGAAAACGGTTGTCCTTTCCATTCATATCCCAGCCAGTTATCTGGATCAAAATGAAATTGAGTCTTTCAGGGATGGTTCTGTCATGATTCTTTCCCTCACGTTGAGAGGAGATAAGCCAACATCTGACCGAATTTCATTTTAACATTACACAATAGGGGGGGGTAAGATTTCGCTTCACCCCCCCTATAATTATTATAGGTTAAGCGTTGCCTGGCGGATCAACGTCTTGGCATTCACATCCGGTCCTGCCTTGGCATAATTCTCCTTGAAGTTGCGGTGCGCCTTGAGCAGGTTGCCCGACTGCAGGGTGATGATCTTTGACTCGTTCACCAGGTTGAGAAAGAGGATGCTGCTGCGGGTGGTGGAACTACCGGCCTTCACTCGTTTAATCTGTCGCTTGTTCAGCTTCTTGTAGAGGTCGAAGATCACATCCCGCATGTTTGTGACAACTGAGAACTGCGTATAATCGTTCTTTTGATCCATTTCGTTGTAACTGCTGAACGCTTCGGTAAGAATCTTATAGATCATCTCCAGGTCTTCAATCTGCTCCTTTGTGAAGGCTGCATGGTTGTTGTCGATGTAACTAAAGGTGGATTCCGTGACTGCTTTCAGTGATTTGGTGATCTCATAGGAGTAATCCACCAGCTGCACGTACTCCTGTTCCAGGTCGAGTGCGTTCATCTCCATGGTCTCCAGAGTGGGTACCACCTCGTAAGTCCGTTTGTCTTTGAACCTCTCGTAGAGTTCGTTGGCTTCCATCATTGCTATCTTCACCCTCTTGCGATCCTCATCCCTCAACCCGTGAAGCACATCCTCGAAGATGGTGAGTGTCTTACCCAGTACCAGTCGCAAATCCTCGTTGCAGGAAGCCACCAGTTGAATTTCGCTCGATAGCACTTGTTGTTGTTGCTGCTCACGACTCTTGCGTTTGGTGTGTATCCTGCCCGACTTATAGAGCATGAAAACAACCAGCAGTATCATCACCGCGATGGCGATCTTGCCGCCCCACATCAGGAAGAGACCAATCAGCATGGAGACGGTGAGTGCCACCAATGCGGTCATCAGCCATCCTGCCACAACGGTCAAAACACCATTGATGCGGTAGACGGCGCTGTCTCTTCCCCAGGCCCTGTCGGCCAGCGAGCTACCCATGGCCACCATGAAGGTGACGAAGGTGGTGGAGAGAGGCAGTTTCAGTGAGGTACCCAGAGAGATCAGCAGGGCGGCAATGGTGAGGTTCACCGATGCCCGTATCAGGTCGAAGGAGGCTCCGTTGTCGGTCTCCAACGGGGTAAACTGCCTGTCGATAAACCGTTTCACCGGTGGCGGCATGATCTTGTCGAGCGATTTGCTGATGGTGAGGCTGCCCCGCACCATGGAGCGCGAAAGGGGAGAGGAGGAGAAGCGTTCGATTCCCTCACCCTTGCGGGCCAGGTTGACCTCCGTTTCGGTCACCGAGCGTGATTTTTTTGAGAACCAGAGTGCCAGGATCATGATGACGCCGGCACCGATTAGCCAGGCGATGTTGGCCACTACCGGTTCATTCAACTTATCCATGTAGAGTGTCTCGATGTTTCCTCCGCCAGCTGCCACTTCACTGGCAATCCTGTAGGAGTCAAATCCGGCCATAAAGACACCGATGAAATTGACCAGGTCGTTGCCGGCAAAGGCCATGGCGAGGGCAGCAGTACCTGTGAGGACGATCACCTTCAGGATGTTCACCCTGAGTAGATGCTGCAACAGCGCCATCAGCAGGGTTGATCCGGTAAAAGTGTAGAGGATGGCAGTGGCCATATGGTGCTCCAGGTAGTAGAGCATCTCGGGGGTTACCAGCACGCTGCCCTTCAACCCCTTGAAGACGGCGAAATAGATGATTGCCGTCAGTGCGATACCCCCCCAGAGGGCACCCAGGTAACGGAACCGCTTGCCGAAGTTGAAGGAGAAAATCAGTCGGGAGATGTACATGATGATGCTCCCCACCACAAAAGCGATGGCAATCGAGATGAAGATACCTGAGATGATTGCCAGTGCCTTGCCGCTGTTGATGTAATCACCCAACTGTCCGCCGCTATCGCTGGTCCAGAGGGTGAAGAGAGCCACCGCTACCGCGGCGCCCAACAGCTCAAACACCAACGATACGGTGGTGGAGGTGGGCAATCCGAAGGTGTTGAAAAGGTCGAGCAAGATCACATCTGTTATCATCACTGCCAGGAAAAGCGTCATGATGGCCGGGAAGGTGAACTGTTCCGGATGGAAGACGCCGCTCCGGGCTACCTCCATCATTCCGCTGGAGAACATGGCTCCTATCATCACACCCAGCGAGGCTACTGTGAGTATCACCCAGAGTGGGGCCACTTTCGAACCGATGCTGGAGTTGAGGAAGTTGACCGCGTCGTTGGCCACGCCCACAATCAGGTCGAGGGTGGCCAGTGCGAGCAATACAATGACAATAATCAGATAGATTGAATCCATAAAATGTTGTTTTGGTTGATATTATTCCACCGTTACCGATTTGGCGAGGTTGCGCGGCTGATCCACGTCACATCCTTTCACCACCGCGATATGGTAGGCCAGCAGCTGCAGGGGGATCACCGACAGCAGGGGGGTGAGGCAGGGGAGTGTGGGTGGCACCGCCACTGAAAAGTCCGACAGCTCGCTCACCGCCCGGTCACCTTCCGTCACCACCGAGATGATCCTACCCTTGCGGGCCTTGATCTCCTGGATGTTGCTGGTGACCTTGTCATAGGTATCCGACTGGGTAGCGATGACGATGACCGGCATCTCGTGGCTGATGAGCGCGATGGGTCCATGTTTCATTTCAGCAGCAGGGTACCCTTCGGCGTGAATGTAGGAGATCTCCTTCAGCTTGAGCGCCCCTTCGAGTGCTACCGGAAAGTTGTAACCTCTCCCCAGGTAGAGGCAGTTGCTTGCATAGGTGAAAGTCTTGGCATATTGTGCAATCTTTTCATTCTTTTGCAGGATTTCAGCCACTTTCTCCGGTATCAGGCTCAGCTCCCGGATCAGGGTGAGGTACTCATCGTTGGTGATCGTCCCCTTCTCCTTGCCAATCAGGATGGCCAGCATCGTCAACACGGTTACCTGGGCAGAAAATGCTTTTGTCGAAGCCACGCCGATCTCGGGACCCACATGGGTGTAACAACCCGAGTGGGTGTTTCGGGGTATGGAGGATCCCACCACGTTGCAGATGCCAAAGATAAAAGCGCCCTTCTCTTTTGCCAGCTCTACGGCTGCCAGCGTGTCGGCGGTTTCACCGGACTGGGAGATGGCGATGA
>JAEWQF010000014.1 GCA_023399295.1 Bacteroidota bacterium | reverse complement strand
TAACTCCTTGTCGCCTTGCCGACACCTGCTGCCGGAGTGAAGAAGGTGCGCTGAAGCGCCAACAGCTTCTCCCGGTTGTCGATGGCGGCATCCACCGTTGCCAGGGAGGTGACAAGCTGGTTGCGTACCGTAAATGGAAAGGTGACAAGGCCATTGTCTGACTCCTGCCGCAGCCCGCGTGATGAGCCCTGTTCGAAAAGGATTCCCACACCCCCGTTGTAGTCGGGATAGGTGGAGCCGAAATTGGGGTTCTTGTTGTCGTACGACTCCTTGGTGTAATAGAACGATCCGATGCCGTCGAGGGCGCGGGCGAAGTGGTCGGCAAAGAGCCGGTTCAATGCATAGGTCTCCTGTGGCACAAAGCGGCTCTCGGCGCCATCGGGATCGGTGGGCTCGAAAAAGAAGGTGGTGTTGCTGCCCATCTCGTGGTGGTAGGCCTGCACATGGGGCAGCCAATCCTGGTAGAGGGCCACCCGTGCCTTGCTCTCCGGGTGCACTAGGTTCACCCAGTCGCGGTTCAGGTCGAACCAGTAGTGGTTCCCCCTGCCGCGGGGCCACCCTTCGCTGTGCTCCCTGTCCCAGGGGGATGTGTTGTAGGTGTGGACGCTGCTGTTGGAGTTGACCCAGGAGGCAAAACGTTCCTGGCCGTCGGGGTTGCGGACCGGGTCGATAAAGACGATCGCCTCTTCCAACTGCCGTACTACCTCCTCGCTTTGAGCGGCAACATAATAATAGGCTGAGAGCAGTGCCGCCTCCGAGGCGGAGACCTCATTGCCATGTACGCTGTATCCCAGGAAGATCACCAGTGGTGTCTCCGCATCTTCTCCTTGTCGCACCTTCTCCCGCGCGGCGCGGTAGTGCGACAGGTTCTGAATGTGGCCGGGCGATGAGACAGCCAGCACGCGGATCTTCCGTTGTTCGTGGGTGCGACCGATCTCAATCAGCTCCACCCGCTCGGACAACTCTGCCAGCCGTTCGAAATAGGCATTGATGCGGCTGTGCTCGGTGATGCGGCTGCCCACAGGGTATCCCAGGAACTCCTCTGGAGTCGGTATGCGCGCATCGAAACGGGTGTCGGCAGGGAAATAGTATGCCAGCTCTTCCGACAGGGCGCTCCCTGAGCGCAACAATCCTGCCAGCAACAGGATGAACAAGATTCTTCTTTTCATAGCCGGTTCTATTTTTCACCCAACAGGTCGTTCAACGTCTGGTGCAATTCGTCGCCACGCAGGTTTTTGGCCACAATGACTCCTTCCCGGTTGATCAGGAAGTTGGCGGGGATGCCCCGCACGCCATACAGCTTGGCCGGTGCGCTATCCCAATGTGCCAGGTCGGAGACATGCGTCCAGGTGAGGCTGTCCTTCTCAATGGCTGCCAGCCAGCTATCACGGTTCTTGTCGAGCGAGACGGCGAAGATATCGAATCCCTTGTCGTGATAAGCCTGGTATGCCTTCACCAGATGGGGGTTCTCACGTCGGCAGGGACCGCACCAGGAGGCCCAGAAGTCGAGCAGCAGGTATTGCTCTTTTCCCAGGTGATCGGAGAACTGCACCGGTTTGCCATCGGGATCGTTCAACAGGAAATCGGGCGCCTGTTTGCCCACATGGACCTTGTCGAGGGTAGCGGCAAGCTCCTCCAGTACCTCCACATAGTGTGTCTCCCGCAATGAGGGGTCGAGCAATGCCAGGTTGTGCCGTATCTCATCCGGTGAGAGCCGGTAAGAGTAGTCGCGGTAGAGGGCGTAGGCTGAGACCAGCGAGGCGGGGTGCTCCCGGATCAATGAGTCGATTGGCACATTACGCTTCGACTTGTAGGCCACAAAAAGGTCGTGTAGCGCGGAACCCTCCACGGTGGTGTTGCGGTAGTTGCGCGCCGAGTCCAGGTGTACGGTGGCCGGCTGCTCATCGAGAAAGAGCAGGAAGGAGCCCCTGGTGGTGTCGAGCGACAGCCCGTAGAGCTCCGGCAGCTCCAGTGCCGTTGCAAAACGGAACGTGCCCTCCTCAATGGTGGCCGAGTCGATCACAAAGTAGGCCTTGTTGTGGTACTTCTGCAGGTAGACAGTGCCGGATGAGATGCCAGCAACCTGTCCTTGGAGCGGGTAGCGGGATTCAGGTTGGTTGTTGCAGGCAACCAGCGTCAGTAGGAATGTGAGGAATAAAATAGCTGTTTTCATCTTTTTATAAATTGGGATTGTTGTTGATTTCGTTCAGTGGAATGGGAAAGAGATAATAATCGCTGTTGGGCGACAGTTCACTGCCGTCGGGAAATCGGGTAATCCAGTGACCTCTGATAGTCATTGTACGTGACTCATCGTCTACAAATGTGGCTGTTGACTCGAGTCGCACAGGAGCGGTTTGCAATCGCAGGATGTCGTACAACCGGAAGCCTTCGCCCCACAGCTCGCGACGCCGCTCGAGCAGGATCTCCCCGATGATTGTCTCCCGTGTGTAGTCTGCCGCATTGAGTGACGATACCCCTCTTTTGCTGCGCAACTCATTGAGTGTGGAGACCGCTCCCAATACATCATTCAGACGGGCTTTGGCCTCCGCCTCAATCAGCAGTTGTTCTGCAGAGCGCATCAGCACGATATGTCCATCGTGATTGGGATATTTGTTCCGGAATTTCTTGTTTCGGTAGTGTGCATAGATCGCCTCCGCCGGCTGAGTCGCAATCTCAAGGAGTGATCGACGGATGTCACCCTCCTCAAAAAGATCCAAATAATGGGGGTCGGGTATGATGCTGTTGTAGCCATAATAGAGGTTGGTACCGTTTGCATTGGTGGTGTAGGGTGTGGTCTCCAGATAGGCCAGGTAGGAGGCTCCCCCTCTGTTCTGGGTGGCAGTTTGCGGGTGCCCCCAGATCCACTCGGGGTTGCTCACGTCGTTGAACCCTTCGGTAAACTGAGCGGCCGACATGACGGGATAACCTTCCCGTGCCTTTGAGGCATGCTCAGCTGCCAGCTCCCACTCCTCGAGGGTAAGATAGGTGCGGGCAAACAGACCATGCACCACGTTCAGATTGAGCCGGTTCTTGATGCTCCGCTCAAACCCCGGAAGCAGTTTCTCTGCCTCCTTCAGGTCGGACAACACCAGATCGTAGATCTCCTGTACTGTTGCTCGCTCTTTTGGTACTGTGGAGGGGTTGGTGGGCTCGGTATAGAGCGGTACTGCTTTCGCGTGAGGGTCTTTCGCGTAGGTGAACTGATACTGGCGCACCAGATTCAGGTAGTTGAATGCACGCAAGGCGTAGGCCTGCCCTTTCAGGTGCTTCAGTCGCGGCTTGCTCCCCTCATCGAGGGTGATGTTGGCGATGATGTTGTTGGCATGATCGATAGAGGTATATTGTAATGTCCAGAAGAAGAGCGCCCGCCGTGTCGTATTGTCATAGGGGTCGCGGTAGGGATAGGAATCACGGTAACCATAGCGTCCGTCGCGTGCAAAAGCATCTTCTCCCATCACTTCATGGGTGAGAAAGATGGTTGGGAGGCCTGGATTATCCTGTGAGGTGCTGTTCTCCATCAGATAACGCAGTGCCCCGTTGATGAAGGCATCGATGTTGTTTTCAGATGAGAAGACCTCCGGTGTGGTGATCTGTGTGGCTGGTGATGTCTCGAAAAAATCATCACCGCAGGCCGAGAATAGAATGAGCAGTGTCAGTAAATATAAATGATGGATATGTTTCATAAGTTTTCAATGTTAAAATGATGCCTGGATACCGAAGGAGATTGTTTTCTGTGCCGGATAACGGTAGAAGGTGGAGCCTGATACCGTCTGCTCGGGGTCGAGTCCCTTGTGTCGGTAGAAGGTGAGCAGGTTCTCTCCCGTCACACGCAGCCGTAGTTCGGAGAGAGACGCATTGCGGAGCAGCCTCTTCGGTAGCGAATAGGTGAGGTCGATGTTCTTCAGCCGGGCATAGGTGGCGTTGTAGAGAAATCGGGTGGAGGGGATGGTGTTCCACGAGTCGGAGACATAAGACAGCCGGGGAAAGTCGGTCTCCCTGTTCTCCGGTGTCCAGCGTGACAGAGCTTCTGCCGACCAGTTGCGGCCGGGAGCGTAGCCCAGGTGCATGATCATCGGCTGGTCGCCGTCGAATATCTTGCCTCCGATGCTATAGGAGAACATGAACGACAACTCCAGGTTTTTATACCTGAGGTGGTTCCCCAAACCGCCATAAAGATCTGGCAGAGCGCTGCCCTGAAAATAGGGTGTGGCTTCGGTCTGGTTTTCTGTGACGGTCTTGCCGGTGATGTTACCCGCCTCGTCTGTCACATCCTTGTACCAGGTGGCTTTCCCGTTTTCGGGATTGACACCTGCCCATTCCTTGATGTAGAAGTCGAAGACCGATCCCCCCTCAACCATCTTCTTCGTGTTGCCATATTGCCCGATGGAGCCGGTGAGTATCTCTTTCTGGGGGAGATGGGTGATCTTGTTGGTGTAATGGCCGAAGTTGAGGATGATGTCCCAGCTGAAATCGTCGCTCCTGAACGGGGTGCCGGTGATCTGGCCGTCGATGCCGCGGTTGCTTAGCGATCCCACATTGGCATTGATGCCGCTATATCCGGTAGAGGGGGATAGGGGACGCTCGAACAGCAGATCTTTCGACTGACGGTTGTAGAGGTCGATCTGGGCGATCAACCGGTTCTGGAAAAGTGAGATATCCACGCCCAGGTTGAAGTTGAGGTTGGTCTCCCACTTCAGCTCGGGTGTTGGCAACTCCGAAGGCAACAGACCCAGCATGTCGAGGCTGTTGTAGATGCTGTAGAAGCCCCCATAGGCATAGTTGCCCACATTGTCGTTGCCCTGCGCGCCATAGCTGAAACGCAGGTTGAGATTGTCTATCTTGCGGGCATCTTGCAGAAAATCCTCTTTCTTCAGGTTCCAGGAAGCCCCCACCGACCAGAAGTTACCCCAACGGGACTGCTTGCTGAATCGCGATGAGCCATCGCGACGGAAGCTGGCAGAGAAATGATATCGCTCCAACAGGTTGTAGTCGAGCTTACTCAGCCAGCTTGCCAGCCGGTAGTTGTCGGAGGTGCCGTTGAAGTTGCCGATGATGGCGCCAGCCGACGGCTCGGTCTTACCCAGCACCTGAAAACCGGTGCGGTTACCCGACAGCGATGAGGTGTGGTTCACATAGATCTCCGGACCGGCAAGCAGATTAAAGGCATGATTCCTGCCCGCGGTGAAGCTGTAATCGACAAAGCTATTCAACGTGTAGTTGAGGGTGCGGGCGGCACTCCGGCTGGCGTTTCCGGCTCCTTCCGAGATCACACCGGTGCTGTAATAGGAGTGTGAGTAGGAGTGGGCACTGTTTGTCCTGTAGTCGAGGCTGGCAGTGGATCTCCACTTCAATCCCGGGGCAATGGAGATCTGCGCATTGGTGCTCACCAGTGCCGTTTCGGTGTTGCTACCCGACAAGGCATGCTCCGCGTTACCAAGTATGTTCACCCCACTAACAGCTGTGGTAGGCCTCCAGATGCCGTAGTCCCATTTCTTGTTGCCCGCCTCATCCAAAATGTAGGACCCGTCGGGGTTGCGTTCATAGACCGGATAGATGTTTGAGATGAGCCGCTGGAAGTTGGCAAAATTGCCGGTGCTGCTGTCGCTCTGTGAGGGTGAACGCTGGTAGCTGGATGAGAAGGAGGCATTGGCTCCCGCCTCCAACCAACTGTTTACCTTCGAATGGAGATTGGTACGGAAATGAAACCGTTCAAACTCGGCGGTTCTGATCCATCCCTCTTCCCGCAAATATCCACCGGATAGAAAGTAACGGGTGTGGGCACTGCCACCGCTGATGCTTGCATCATACTGCTGGCGCACACCCAGGCGGGAGATCGCTTTTCCCCAGTCGTCGTTCCAGAGGGGAACGGCTCCTGCTGCCAGCTTCCCATCTACACCCACTGGAGTGGGATATTGCGGACCATAAATATTCACCTTAAGTGCCCCATCTACCAGATAGTTGCTGGCATATTGAGCTGCCAGTACGGGGTCATCACCCTGATCCAGACGCGTGTTGCGGATTGCCTCCCACTGCAATTCGTAATATTGGTTGGCCGTGAGATAGCTGTAGTCTTTCACCGCACGACTGGTAAACCCGATACTGGTAGAGACATTGACTACCGGCTTTGCATTCAGACTCCCCGATTTGGTGGTGATCACCACCACTCCATTGGCTCCCCTCGATCCGTAGAGTGCACTTGCGGTGGCATCCTTAAGGATGGAGATCGACTGGATATCTTTCCCACTGATCTGATTGGGGTTGGCGCCCGGGACACCATCCACTACAAACAGGGGCGATGTGGAGGCGTTGACCGATCCCACGCCTCGAACCAGCAAGACGGCATCGCTACCTGGCTGCCCCGCGGAGGAGATTGACTGAAGACCGGGAACTGCTCCCTGGAGTGCCTTGCCCACAGATGTGATCTCGATCTTCTCCAGCTCCCGTGCTCCAACCACTGCCACCGATCCGGTGTAATCCGATTTCTTTGCCGTGCTGTAGCCTACCACCACCACCTCATCGAGAAAATTCTGATTTTCAGTGAGGGTAATATGTATCGGGCTGTTGGCATCATACACGTCAATCTCCTCACTGCGGTATCCCAGAAAACTAACCGTGAGGGTGAATGGCAATTGCTCCGCAGTGGTGAGGCTGAAGCTGCCGTCGATGTCGGTGACGGTGCCTGACGATGTTGACTTGACGAAGAGTGCCACGCCCGGGATAGGTTCATTCTCCTTGTCCACCACACTGCCGCTGATGACAGTCTGGGCATGGAGGGTGAGCCCATTGCAAAGGAGAATTAATAAAATATAAATCTGCCGATTTTTACCCAAATGGAAGGGTAAGTTCCTGAAGAAAAGTGATATATTTGTCATATTCTAAATTTATTTGGAAGTAAGCGCTCCCGACACCGGCTGCAATTGGTTGACGGGAGTGCTTATCTTTTTTTATTGATTACTGGCTGTGAGCTGATCATCCGCGAGCTCTCTGAGCTGTGTTGCCAACACCTTTTCATCTGCTCTGAGAAACCCATATTCCCGGTTGTACTCCTGCCCTTCAGTCAGAATCCACCGAAGAAAACTCTTCACCGCTGCATTTTGGGGATCAACGCCAACGCTGATCTCACCTAAGGGAATCAGTGAGATCCGTTCCTTCTCAAGCAGATCGATGAAATCATCGACATCCGGACGGTTGAACAGCTCACGCTGTTCCTTTTTTAGATCGAGCGGGAGGAGTGCCAGACCATCTTTCAATAACCGCGTCTCCACATCGAAGAGGTAGCTGAGGCTGTTAAAGGTGATGCCACTGTTGTCTCTCCTGATCGCCTCCAGCAGGTAAAGATCATCTCCCGCAATTTTCTTTCCCCTTAGGTCGGTTGTCGTGAAGTCGAAATGGGAAGCGAAGGTTCCGGCAAACGAGTCGGCATTGTTGCCGGAGTAGATGGTGAGAGAGTGGAACAGCTGATCCGGTTTCGATGGTTCACCATTTGGCTCGCTGCTCTCAAAAAATAACTCCTCGAGCCGCTTCTCGTTTATTCTCTTTTTTCTGAGTTGGTTCAAACCGCTGTTTTCTTCACTGGTCACCGGCAGCAGGGCATAGCGCCCGATAGATGACACCTGTTGTTCGGTATCGTGCTGCTTCAACGCCGCACCCGACACATGCATGTCGCTGTTTCCAGCCGGAGATGAATCGGTGACCACCTCAATCTTCACCGGCACGCCACGCTTCTCATATTCCGATGCCCATTTTTCGACCAATGGCCTCGCATGTCGCGAGCTTTTGACCTGAATCACGTTGTCTGATTCCTGTTGTGCGGCAAGGTGGGGTGTAATCAGTCCCAAAGCCACCAGTAAATAGATAAATCTGTTTTGTCTCATATTACTTCGTTTTAATAAAATGTCAAAAAAAAACTCCACCGGTGCTGTACCGGTGGAGTCCTGACTTGTTGTCACTTTCGTTCTGTTACCCCCTTCCTGATACATTGCACCTCTTATGCACGCACATGGCCATGCAACAACAGGTCATCATCTGACATGCGGCGCAACAGTTGGTGTTGGAAAGAAGGAGATTACGTCTCATAGTTGTAAAGAAAAAATGATTGAATGTTTTGATAACCTAAAAAAAAAAACTCTCCCGGGGTTGGTTGTCCCGGGAGAGCTTCACAAAAAAAACTTTTTTTGTCGATATGCTATTCCATCGCGGCACAACGAGGATTGATGCGGATACACATCACCATACAACAGCAACACATCATGTTGGATGCGCCGATTGTTGTTGTGCCATTCTGGATATAATTTCCCATTCTTGCTGTGATTTTGTAAACATTAAACAGAATTAGCTTCTGTTTCGAAAGCAAAGGAATGCATTCTTTTTCACTCTTCCAAAAAAATATGAATCTTTTTTTAATTTTTTTATCCACCGCATCGCAAGCGGCCGACGAGGTGCGTCTCTCTGTTAGCTTGTCACCTCTGCGAAATCATCCAGGTGCTCATCCACATATTGCGCAATCAGCAGGGTCTCCTCCTCCTCGATGTAGAAGAATTTCTCTTCCAGCTCGTCGAACGCTTCGAAGTCGACATACATCGCCATGAACTCCTCCTCGCTGGTCTCCCGCTCCAGCTCCTCCTGATGGGCGTCGTAGATCTCCTTCGCCTTGTAGAGGATCTTCGACATCCCTTTCGCACCCATCTGCTTCAGTGCTTTGGCCACCGGATTGTTGAAAAGATATCCCCCGTAGCCGTTCTGGATCAGCTGTACGAAGCCCCCCTCATTCACCTCCTCCGCAAAAAAACGATAGGCCAGCAGGGTGTGCTGGTAGCCGTTGAGCAGCCCCATGTTCTCTGCCGTCACATCGCCTCCAAGGGCTTCCAGGTAGGCATCGGTGAACACCTTCAGGAACTCGTCCATTCCTTTCTCAGCCGCTGCCACAATCTGCTTCTCTTCAATCTGTATCATCCCTCTCCGGTTTTATCTGTTGGTGTGACAAATGTAGCGGTTTTTTCCCAAATCGCCCTGATCGCATCGCTTTATTCGGGAGAAAATGGCTACATTTGCCATTCCATTACTTTTAACGATTGAGACAATGAAAATAAAACCTTTCCGGGGCGTTCGTCCCCCCCAGACAATGGTCCACATGGTAGCCTCGCGTCCCTATGATGTGCTCAACTCGGAAGAGGCCCGCAAAGAGGCTGAAGGCAACGAGAAATCGCTCTACCACATCATCAAACCGGAGATCGATTTCCCGGTGGGCAAGGATGAGCACGACGAGGATGTATACCTGAAAGCAGCCGCCAACTACCGTATGTTCCGCGACAAGGGATGGCTCTTGCAGGATGAAAAAGAACACTACTACGTCTATGCCCAGACTATGAACGGCAAAAGACAGTATGGCCTGGTGGTGGGTGCCGCCGTGGAGGACTACATGAACGGAAAGATCAAGAAACATGAGCTGACTCGCCGCGACAAGGAGGAGGACCGGATGAAGCATGTGCGGGTGAACGATGCCAACATTGAGCCGGTCTTCTTCGCCTATCCCGAGAACAGCGAACTCAACGCCATCGTGGAGCGGATTACCGGCGCACTGCCCGAATACGATTTCGTATCGGTCGACGGGGTGGGGCATCACTTCTGGCTGGTAACCGGCGAGGAGGATATCCGCCGCATCACCGAGCTGTTTGAGGCCATGCCGGCCATGTACATCGCCGATGGACACCACCGCTCGGCCGCCGCCGCGCTGGTGGGTGCGGAGAAGGCGAAAAACAACCCCGCTCACAGCGGCGACGAGGAGTATAACTACTTCATGGCGGTCTGCTTCCCCGACAGCCAGCTCACCATCATCGACTACAACCGGGTGGTGAAGGATCTGAACGGTCTCACACCCGATCAGTTCCTCTCCAAGCTGGAGCAGCACTTCATGGTGGAGCCGACAGGTACCGCAATTGAGCGGCCACGCCACCTCCACAACTTCTCCATCTACCTCGACGGACGCGCTTACAGCGTCACCGCCAAACAGGGCAGCTACAACGACAACGATCCCATCGGTCAACTCGATGTCACAATCACCTCAAACCTCATCCTCGATGAGATCCTGGGCATCAAGGACCTGCGCAGCGACAAACGGATCGACTTCGTGGGTGGCATCCGCGGACTGGAGGAGCTGAAGAAGCGGGTCGACAGCGGCGAGATGGCACTGGCCATCGCCCTCTACCCGGTATCGATGAAGCAGCTGATGGAGATTGCCGACACCGGCAACATCATGCCGCCCAAGACAACCTGGTTTGAACCGAAGCTGCGCTCCGGACTGGTGATCCACAACCTCCATTGATCGAACGGCGGCGGTTCACTCCCGGTAGTTAGCCGAGCAAGGAAACTGCATTGTTCCCGGCAGCTTGCTGACAGATGAAACAGCATCGCTCACGGCGACAGGATCGATTGCCTCCGTTGCATTAAAATGCTTAAAAAAGATTGAAATGATCGGTTTGATCTCCTTCGAACCGATTTTTTCATTAATTTTGTACGAATCAACCCTTTTTGGTAACAGATTTAAACCGACACTATGGCACAACATGAACTGGATGAGTTGGATGAGAAGATTCTCAGACTGATCATCGACAATGCACGCATACCCTTTCTGGAAGTGGCCCGCGAATGCGGCGTCTCCGGTGCGGCTATACACCAGCGGGTACAGAAACTGACCCAGCTCGGGGTGGTGAAAGGATCCGAGTTTGTGGTTGATGCCGAGAAGATCGGCTTTGAGACGTGTGCTTTTGTGGGAATCTTTCTCACCTCTCCTTCCACCTTCGATTATGTGGTGAAAGAGCTGGAAAAGATACCCGAGGTGGTGGAGTGTTATTACACGACAGGCCAGTACGACCTGCTGATTAAAGTATACGCGAAAAACAACAAGGACCTGCTGCGCATCATCCACGCCGAGCTGCAGCCTCTGGGCCTCTCCCGCACCGAGACACTCATCTGTTTCAAGGATGGTTTCCGCAAGAAACTACCTGTGAAATTTTAATCAATCGATTGTCCGGGGGATGCCCTGCCTGATCGCCTCCGGTTCCCCGACAGTGAGAAAGAAGCCATGCCGGTCGATGGGTATCACCATCCGCCGGAAGGGATTCGGAATGTGCTCCCGTATCTTCACCCCGATGACACCCCGATGAAGCATGTCCAGTTCACGGGCTGCCGCATGGGATAGATCGATGATTCTGTTGCGGTGATAGGGCCCCCGGTCGGTCACCTTCACAACCACCTTCTTGTTGTTCAGTGTATTGGTCACCTCCAGGAGCATGCCCAGGGGATAGGTGCGGTGGGCACAGGTGAGGCTGTCTTTGTGATAGGGGGTGCCGTCAGACATCTTCCGCCCATGGAAACGGGCTGCATAGTAGGATGCCTTTCCCTTCACCGGTTCAACCTGCTGCGCTTGGACCGCGGATGGGAGTAAGAAGTAGAGAATCAGAATAAGCTGGCAGATCGAGCTGCTGTTCATCAGAGAAGCTGTTTGTCATTTCTACCCTGCAAATAAACACAAAAAAAAGGAAAACATCACTGCTTTCCTTTTTTTTTCTGGTTGCGGAGGCAAGACTCGAACTTACGACCTTTGGGTTATGAGCCCAACGAGCTACCAACTGCTCCACTCCGCGATTTGTTTCCCTGAATGGGACTGCAAAGATAGGACATTGTTTCGTGATATCAAAATATTTCGCAATCTTTTTTATATCTGCTTCAAATGGTGTACTTTTGATTTAAAATTGATTCCAATGGCAGACAGTATCGTAATTATCCCCACCTACAACGAAAAGGAGAACATCGACAACATCATCCATGCCGTTTTCTCACTTGAAAAACAGTTCCATATCCTGGTGATCGATGACGGTTCACCCGATGGCACTGCGGCTATTGTGCAGCGACTGATGCAAGGTCCCTTTGAAGGTCGCCTCTTCCTGGAGGAAAGAAAGGGGAAGCTGGGACTGGGTACTGCCTACATCCACGGGTTCAAGTGGGCACTGCAGCGGTCATACGACTACATCTTCGAGATGGATGCCGATTTCTCGCACAACCCAGAAGACCTGCCACGCCTCTACGCTGCCTGTCACGACAAGGGTTTTGACGTGGCAATAGGATCGCGCTACGCCACCGGCGTGAATGTGGTGAACTGGCCCATGGGAAGGGTGCTCATGTCCTTCTTTGCATCGAAATATGTGCGGCTGGTAACAGCCCTCAATGTGAAGGATACCACAGCAGGCTTCGTCTGCTATCGACGCAAGGTGCTGGAGACAATCGACCTGGATCAGATTCGCTTCAAGGGATATGCCTTCCAGATCGAGATGAAATATTCGGCCAAGGTGCTGGGATTCTCCATCACAGAGGTCTCAGTCATCTTTGTGAACCGGCAGCTGGGCATCTCCAAGATGAACAGCAGCATCTTCGGTGAGGCATTCTTCGGCGTGATCAACCTGCGCTGGCGCAAAGAGTTGGGGATGATCAAGCCACGAAAACAACCCAAACAACCCAAACAATTGCACGCATGATCCTGATACGGAAAGCAACAATCATCAACGAGGGGGAGTGTTATACCGGTTCGCTCCTGATTGAGGGAGAACGAATCAGTCGCATCTTCCGCGACGAGGTACCGGAGCAGTTGCTGCAGCAATGCCGCGATGTGATTGATGCCCGGGGCCTCTGCCTGATTCCCGGCGTGATCGACGACCAGGTGCACTTTCGTGAGCCGGGACTCACACACAAGGGGGATATCCGGAGCGAGAGCAGGGCTGCCGTGGCGGGAGGGGTCACCTCCTACATGGAGATGCCCAACACGATGCCGCAGACAGTCACCAACGATGCGCTCCGCCGCAAGCAGGAGATGGCTGCAGGTCGATCGGCAGCCAACTACTCCTTCTACCTGGGCGCCACCAACGACAACATCCGTGAGCTGCGCAGGGTGGACCCCCACACCACCTGCGGGGTGAAGGTCTTTATGGGCTCCTCCACCGGCAACATGCTGGTGGATGACCGTCGTTCCCTGCAACAGATTTTCGCCGAGGTGGATCTGTTGATCGCCACCCACTGTGAGAGCGAGGAGCTGATCCGCGCGAACCGTGACCGCTTGCAGAAAGAGCTGGGCGATGAGATGCCGGTAGAAATGCATCCCCTGATTCGGAACGCCGAGGCCTGTTACCGCTCCTCGGCCGAAGCGGTGGAGCTGGCAGACAGATATGGCACCCGGCTGCATGTGTTGCATCTCTCCACCGCCCGGGAGATGAGCCTCTTTGCCGAAGGATCGCCCGAACAGAAAAAAATCACTGCCGAGGTGTGTGTGCACCACCTCTGGTTCAGTGACGAGGATTATGCCCGTCTGGGTACACGCATCAAGTGGAACCCGGCAGTGAAGGGTGTGGCCGATCGTGAGGCGCTGCGCGAGGCATTGCGCAGAGGCCGTCTCGATGTGGTGGCTACCGACCATGCCCCCCATCTGCTGAGTGAGAAGGAGGGTGGCGCCATCAGGGCGGCCTCGGGTGGTCCCCTGGTGCAACACTCCCTGCCAGCGATGTGGGAGATGGCCGACAGCGGCATCTTTTCACGCGAGCTGTTGGTGGAGCGGATGTGTCATGCTCCGGCACGTCTTTTCCGCATCCGGGAGCGGGGATTCATCCGGGAGGGTTATTTTGCCGACCTGGTGCTGCTTGATCCTGCAGCAGCAGAGCAGGTCACTTCCGACAACATACACTACAAATGCGGCTGGTCGCCCTTTGAGGGGGTGACTTTTGGCAACAGGGTGCGCAAAACATTCGTCAACGGCTGCCTTGCATATGATGAGGGTGTCGTCACGGAGAGGGTTGCGGGAGAGCTGCTCACTTTCGATCGCTGACCTCCCGATGCATGCTTTCATTATTCCTTAACAGATTGATAGAGGCTGACTCCGTTTTATTTTTGTACTTTTGTGGCTGAAACATCTTAATCCAAAATTCTTGTGAGATTCTTGTTCACCGTTCAGGGAGAGGGTAGAGGCCATTATACACAGGCGCTCTCACTGGCTGCCATCCTGCGTAAACAGGGTCACGAGGTGGTGGCCGTGCTGGTGGGTAAAAGCGACAACCGGGAGATACCCGACTTCTTCACCAACAAGATCACTGCTCCTGTCACTACCTTTCACAGCCCCAACTTTACCTCATTCTACAAGCAGAAACGGCCCAACATCCTGATGAGTGTTGCGACCAACTTCTCCCGTCCCTTTATCTTCCGGAAAAGCCTGCAGCTCATCCGGCAAAAGATCGATGAACATCGACCCGACAAGGTGATCAATTTTTATGAGATGATCACCGGCATGGCTTATGGCATCTACCGCTTCGACAAGAAGATGGGGGTGGAGATGATCTGCGTGGCGCATCAGTACATCCTGCTGAACCCCAATTATAGAACAAGCGCCGAACAGGATGTGAAATATTATTTCCTGCGGATGCTCTCCCGCATCACCTCCAATCGTGCCTCCCGCATCCTGGCACTCTCCTTTCGCGACATGCCCGGTGCGCCCGACAAGAAGATCGTGACGGTGCCCCCCCTGTTGCGCGAGGAGGTGTTCCGTACCGCGGCCACCACGGGTGATTACATCCACGGATACATGCTCAACGCCGGCTATTACGACGAGATCGCCAACTGGCACGCCCGTCATCCGGAGGTCTCCCTTCGTTTCTTCTGGGACAAGAGTGATGCGGCGGAAGAGGTGCAGGTCGACAATCAGTTCCTCATCAGCCGTCTCCATGATGAGAAGTTCCTGCTGAGCATGGCGGGCAGCAGGGCTTACGCCACCACCGCCGGCTTCGAGTCACTCTGTGAAGCGCTCTACTACCGCAAACCGATACTGATGATCCCAGTGCATGTGGAACAGGAGTTCAATGCCTACGACGCCACCCTCTCCGGTGCAGGCATCACCGGCAGACGCTTCGAGCTGGACAGGCTGATCGATTTCATCCCTCTTTACAAACCCGATGAGGCGTTTCGCGACTGGGTACACCAGGCCGAAGCACGTTTCATACAGGAGATCTGTTGATGCATCCCGTCAGGGTGTGGGCATTCATTTCTTTGCTGCCTGCTGAATCATCCAGTGCGGCCCTGTAACAACATGTTACAGGTTATAACCCTACCGAATCGCGGTAGAAGTCGAGTGCCTCGAAAAAGAGCTTCTTGTCGGCAGTCTGGTCAATCTGTACATTGCCTATCTCCGATAGCAGCGTGAAGTTGATCACGCCACCCCGGTTCTTCTTGTCGTGCAGTGCGATCTCATGGAGCTGCTCGTAGTGGTCGCAGCTGACCGGATAGGCACCATATTGCTCCCGGATGAAACGAACCGTTTTGAGCAACTTCTCCTTTGGAAAATGACAGATGCGGTGTGAGAGGTAGAGCTCCACAATCAGGCCCCATGCCACAGCAAAGCCGTGGGGTACCGGGCTGCCTGAGGCGAGGGCATGGCTCTCGAAGGCGTGGGCGGTGGTGTGGCCCAGGTTCAGCGCCTTGCGGATATCCTGCTCAAAGGGATCCTTCTCCACGATCTGCCGTTTGATGCCCACCGAACGGAACACCATCTCATTCAACTGCTCGTAGTGGGGCGGATTGAGCGGAAAAACAAGCAGCTTGTCCAGATCGGCTGCCGAGTGGATCAGCGCATGCTTGATCATCTCCGCATAGCCGGAGAGCAGTGCCGCATGCGTGAGCGTACGGAAGAAGTCGGACGAGATGATGACGAACTCGGAGGGGTAGAAGGAACCGATCTCATTCTTGTATCCCCCGAAGTTGATGCCTGTCTTGCCGCCTACGGATGCGTCTACCGCTCCCAGCAAGGTGGTGGGTATGTTGATGTAGCGGATGCCTCGCTTGAAGGTGGCCGCGGCAAACCCTCCCAGGTCGGTAACCATGCCACCTCCCAGGTTGATGAGCAACGAGTGGCGCGTGGCACCGCCTTCGGTGAGCGCTTCCCAGACAGCTGAAAGGGTGGTGATGTTCTTGTTGGTGTCATCTGCCGGGATCACGATCGCATGGGCTTCCCCTATCTGTGGCAGGCTGCCGAGCAGTGGCAGGCAGTGCCGCTGCGTGTTGTTGTCGGTGAGGATAAACAGCTTGTCATACCGTATGTTACTGATGATTTTCTCAGTGTCGACAGCCAGCTGGCTGCTTTTGATAACCTTTTGCATCGTCTCTTGTTACTGTTTGTTGGTGATGGGTCTATCGGGTTGTATCGCCTTGTAAAGCTCCTCCTGGATGCGCTCGCGGATGCTCAGTGTAGATAACCGGTTGGGCGTACGCGAGGGGTTGATGCGGTTGGAGAGAAAGATATAGATCATGTTGTGTACCGGGTCAATCCAGAAGCTGGTGCCGGTGAATCCGGTATGGCCGTAGGTCTCCACCGGTGTGGCGGGGCTGGTGGGACTCTGCTTGCTGTTGCCCGGGTCGGGCTTGTCAAAGCCCAGTCCGCGGCGGCTGACGCTGCTCTTCATGGTGGTGAAGAGCTGCACTGTCTCACGACTGAGGAGCTGTTCGCCGCCGTAACTCCCCCCGTTGAGCCACATCTGGCTCAGCTTCGCCAGGTCGTTGCTGTTGGAGAAGAGACCCGCGTTGCCTGAGATGCCGCCAAAGAGTGCAGCCCCCTCGTCATGCACATAGCCTCGCAGGTGTTGCTGCCGGAAAAAGGGATCCACTTCGGTGGGTGCGATCACACTCTCCGGGTGTTGTCCAAGTGGACGGAAGGTGGTGGTGGTGGCACCCAGCTTCAGATAGAACTGCTCTTTGGCGAACTGGTCGAGGTCGCTTCCCGTTACAGTCTCTACAGCCTCCTTGAGCAGCATGAAGTTGAGACAGCTGTAGAGATAGCGGCCCTTTTGTCGCAAGGGTGAGGCAATCACATCGCGCAACAATCGCTCCGGCATCTTGTCGCTTGCATGGAGCCCTTCGGCTACCGGCAGGTGAAACTGTTGCGAACGGTTGTCGGAGATCAGCTCCGGCAGAAAGGAGTAGTCGGTACGTGCCCATGCTCCCGCGTAATGTGCATGGTAGAGTAGGGAACGGCGACCGAACAGCGGACCATCGTAACTTGTTGGGTCGATTGCGCTGTTGTAGTAGGGGATAAAGGAGGTGATGCCCGACTCGTGAAAGAGCAGCGAGCGGAGGGTGGCGACGGCTTTGTCACTGCCTCGGGTCTCTTTCACAAACTTGCTGATGGGGTCCTGCAGTTTCATCTTCCCCTCGTCGAACAGCTTCATCACCGCCGGCAGTGTCGCTGCCGCCTTGGTGATCGATGCCAGGTCGTAGACCGTTTCATCAGTCACCTCCTCATCGGAACCAAAATCGAGCCTGCCAAACGCACGCTCATAAATCACAATCCCATCTTTCACCACCAGGATCTGACAGCCGGGGTAGGCCCGTTGACGGATGCCCTCCTGTGCGATCTGTTCCACTCCTGCCAACTTTTCCGCATTGATCCCCACCTCCTCCGGGAATGAATAGCCCAGTCGAACCTTCTCGGTATCCAGGCCTGCTCCCTCCGCATAGCTGCCCGTGGCTATGGGCAGACGACCCGAAAGGCCGATGCCGCCGAAGAGCGCCTGTGCGGCACCGATTTGTGCGGCCTCCCGTGTGTCGTATGCCAGCAACAGTGCCGAGGCTCCTGTCGTTGCATTGCCAACATGCTGCAGGTGTGTGGGTGGGGTGAAGAGGACCACCACTCTTTTCTTCGATGGAACCAACAGTTGCAGCTTATCCGCATCGTCGGCCTTGTCGCTGTGCAGTGAGATGACCACCAGATCGAACGCGCCCAGCTCTTCAATCTTGAGGGCTGCTGCGGTGGAAGAAGCGGTGAAGGTGGTCACCCCGCCATATTTCCTGAGATAATGCTGAAAGGCATTCTCTTTCGGGGCACCAATGGCCAGCGACGCAATGGATAGCTTGTCCAGCTGCTGGAAGGGGATCAACCCCGAGTCGTTCTTTAACAGGGTGATGGCTTCCTCATAAATCTTGCGTTCCACCCACGCTGCGCGGCTGCTGTTCACCCGTTGGTGTACCCGGGCATTGTCGATCGGTGTGAGGGAGTCCAGTCCCAGAATGTACTTGTAGGTCAGGATCCTCCGTACCTTCTCTTCCAGCATCTCCGGTGGCAGGATGCCCTCTACTGCTGCCTGCTTCACAGCGGCATATGCTCCCGGCAGGTTGGCCGGACCCAGCAGGATGTCGTTGCCGGCCAGCAGCGCCCTCACGTTGGCATCAGGCTGATCGGACACACCCTTCATATTCATTGCGTCGGTAAAGGTGAGCCCCCCGAATCCCATCTGGTCACGCAACAACCCGTTGCCGATGCCGGGAGAGAGCGATGCAGGCAATCCCTCTGTAAGGAGTGCCGGGACATTGAGGTGACCGGTCATCATCCCGGAGAGGCCGGCCTGTATGTATTCGCTGAATGGCAAGAGCTCCACACTGTCGAGCCGTGATCGGTCGTGGGCGATCAGCGGCAAGGTGTGGTGTGAATCTTCTGCGGTGTCGCCATGACCGGGGAAGTGCTTGGCCACTGCCATCACACCCCCCTCCTCGAGTCCGCGGGCGTAGGCGATGGCCTGGCGAGCCACCTTCTGCGGATGTGCACCGAAGGAGCGATTCCCGATGACGGGGTTGTCGGGGTTGGTATGCAGATCGACTGAGGGTGCGAAATTGACATGGATGCCCATCTCACGGCACTGGCGTGCCACCTCGTTGCCATAGAGCCTGATCGTCTCCTCCTCCTGAATGGCACCGATCACCTGGTTGCGCGGGTAACGGGGCGCATCGGTCAGCCGCATGGCCAGACCCCACTCCCCGTCGAGGGCGATCAGAAGTGGCACCCGGGATTGCTCCTGGACATAGTTGGTCACATCGGCCTGGTTCTGCAGCCTCCCTTTCGAGAAGAGCACGCCCCCGATCTTCTGTTCTTCGATCTGTGTTGCGATCCGCTTCTTCCAGCCGCTGCCGCTCTCCACGATGGGCATGAAGAGCTGTCCTACCTTGTCTTCGAGGGTCAGTGTGGCATATACCGAATCCACCCACCTGCTCATCTGTTCCTTATCTGCCTGTTCATAGAGGGTGACGGGCAGCTGTGCCCTAACCGTTGTTGCGGTCACACCCAGTATCAAAAGCAGCATCAGTTTCCTCATTGTCTCAGTGATCGCTTGTCTGAATTATTTTTTAACCTCCTCCATTGTCACATCGATACGCCCCACGTAGACGCCCCGTCCCGCTGTCTGGTAGATCAATACCTCCTGCCCCTCCATGTTGTTGCGGAGATCGGGCTCCCGCATGAAGGTATGGCTGTGTCCGCCAATGATGATGTCGATGTGGCGTGACGCCTCTGCCAGACGGGTATCGGACTGGTATCCCAGGTGGGAGAGTGCCACCACCAGGTCGCAACGGTGTTGCGTGCGCAGTTGGTAGGCCATCCTGTTGGCAGTGGTGAATGGATCGAGGTACTGCATCCCTTCATAGTTGCTGGAGGAGATGAGCCCTTTTGGTTGTATGTTGATGCCGATGACACCTATCTTCAAGCCTCCTTTCTTGAAAATGAGATAAGGCCTGATCTTACCCGCAAGCGCTGTCTCGCTGAAATCATAGTTGCTCGAGACAATTGGAAAGCGGGCCGCCTTCACCACCGCTTCGAGCACCTCCAGGCCGTAGTCGAACTCGTGGTTGCCGAGCGTCACCGCATCGTACCCCATCAGGTTCATCGCCTCCACCTCTGCCTCTCCCTTGAACAGGTTGAAGTAGGGTGTGCCCTGCAGGAAATCACCCGCATCGAAGAGGAGCAGCTGCTCATGCTCCTTACGCATCTGTTCGATGTAGTTGATGCGCCGTTCCACACCGCCCTTGTCGGGAGCATTGCGGTCTCCGTCAGGCAGCGGTTCAATGCGGCTGTGGGTGTCGTTGGTATGCAGGATCACCAGCTGTTTCTGGGCTGTGGCCGCGACGATGACCGTCAGCAAAAGCAACAGTGTGAGGGCTTTTTTCTTCATCTTGTTCACTCTTGGTTGGTTGTGGTTATTCGTCCGTCGAGGGTGGAGCGGATCGGGTTGCCCCGGCGGCTCTCCTCCTTCACGTGGTCAATCATCACATCGCGCAGCGTGACCCCCGTGTTGTGCTGTGTGAGGGCGTTGCGCATGGCACCCATGTTGTCGTTGCCCTCTGCAAGATAATCGAGTGTGACAATGCGGTAGATCCGATCCGCATCAATTGCCTCCCCGTTGAGGGTGACCGTTTTGATGTTCCGCTTGTCGATTGTCAACCGCACGTTGGAGGAGATACCCGCACCGCCGATGCGTGCATAGGCGGTGAAAAGCTCCATCAGGTCACTCCCTTTGATCTCAAGGAAGGTGATGGCATTGTCGAACGAATAGATCTCAAAGAGATTGCCCACCGTGATCGCGCCTGCAGGCATCGATGCGCGGTGTCCATGCACGTTCATCATCGCTACATCAGCTCCCCCCTCCAGGTGCTCGTCACCGTATGCCTTCATCACATCGGCTGTGAAATTTGTCAGGAGACTCTCCGGACGACCATACATCATTGCCTGTTCTGAATGGCCAATCACCTCGTTCATCTTCTCGTCAAGCTCCTGCTTGTAGGTGAGCACCAGGGCATGCATGGCCGCATGTCGGGGTGTGTCGAGGCTGCTGTTCATCTCAATGATGGAGCCGCTCATTGCTGCAATCCGGTACTGTGGCTTGCAGGATAGCAGGATCAATGCCCCCAGGGCGATCCCGATTGTTCTCATTCTCATTTTGTTGAATCTCATAGTTTGGTTGGATCTGCCGAAACAAAAGTTACGCAGCCCAAAAATAGGCTTTTTTCGCCAGTGCGTCAAGTACTGCACAATAAAATAGATTAATTGCTGATTTTATGTGGTGATTTCAATTGGATTTGTTACCTTTGCATCCGCTTTGCGCAATCTCTGTCGGTCAACATGCCGTTACATTGCGTTTACACAGGTTAATTATTAACATAAAGCTTATTACAGGATGGACTTACTTAAAGTAGCGGAAGCCTCTTTTGCGAGAGAAAAGAAGGAATTCCCCAATTTCAGGAGCGGTGACACCGTCACGGTGGCCTATCGCATTGCCGAGGGCAACAAAGAGCGTATCCAGCTCTATCGCGGTGTGGTGATCAAGATCTCCGGTCATGGTGACAGCAAACGTTTCACCGTGCGCAAGATGTCGGATAACATTGGTGTGGAACGTATCTTCCCGATGAACTCACCCTTTATCGAAGAGATCACACTCAACAGCCAGGGTAAGGTGCGCAGAACCAAACTCTACTACCTGCGCAAACTGCGTGGTAAGGCTGCCCGCATCAAGAAAAAAATGTATTGATCATCCACTGGTTGAGAAATATCCAAGCGCTCCGGTTGATTCCGGGGCGTTTTTTTTGGTGTAGATGAACGGGATTGGTTATTTTTGTAAGTCAGACAGCGATCGTCAGAACCAAAGTGAAGACCCCGGAAAACAGTGCATGGCGGGAATACGGTTCTGTGGATGCGCTGTGAAACGGGAAGTGCTGTGTAGGTGCCTTCAAATCAGGGTCGTCAAACGTCAATCTCCGCACATTGAATCTTAAAATAGAAACATGCTTCACAAAACAGAGGGCATTGTGCTTTCAACCATCCCATACAGCGACAGCTACTACATCACGCAACTTTTCACGCGTGATTTCGGGAAGGTCTCTTACCTGTTGCCGCGAACCAGGAGCAGGAAGGCGAAGTTGCAACACGCACTCTTCGCGCCACTGACACTGTTGTGGCTGGAGGTGGAGCATATGCCTTTGCGTGACCTGCAGCGCATCCGGGATGCCACCCGACAGTCACCCCTCTATGAGATCAACAGCCAGGTGGCAAAGATCTCACTCACCTTCTTCCTGTCGGAGCTGCTCACCCGATTGCTGCATGAGTCGGACCACAACGAGACGCTCTTCGACTACCTGAAGAATTCGGTTGAGACACTGGAAGCGTCTGTAAAGGGGGTTGCCAACTTCCACATCGCGTTCATGTTGGGACTGACCCGTTATATGGGCATCCGCCCCAACATGGAGGATAGCGGCTGTCAGGGTTATTTTGATCTGATGAACGGTGTGTTCACACGCCATGTGCCCTTGCACGGCCACTACCTCAACAGGGAACAGAGTGCTTACCTGCTGCTGTTGCAACAGATGCATTACGGCAACATGCATCTCTTCCGTCTGTCGCGTGTGCAAAGAAACATGGTAGTCGACTACATGCTCGATTATTTTCGGCTGCACACCTTCGATTTTCCACCGCTCAAATCACTCGAGGTGTTGCGGGAGCTGGGTTGAACAGCTTCGCGGGCCAATCACCCACTGTTTGTGCAGATGCTACATCACCTGTTTCGTTGATCATCAGGGTTCCACCTGCTTGAATGCCTGAAAGAGAATGACCCTTCCCTCCGTTTCAATCCTGAAGCTGTCGCCGAGTGATTCGTTGAGGGTGCCTTGCCACCAGTTGGTCAACACCTTCCGTGTAAGCGGGTACTTCAGCCCCTGGGTGGTGACCGGTGTGGCATCGATGGCGAAGATCGACACCTTTTCTCCCTTGAAACTTTGAAAAGTGGTGCTGCCGGCGATGGGTGTGAACAGGCCCCAGTTGGTGATCATTTTCACCGCTGCGAGCTGCTGGTATTCTGCCAGGAGTGAGATATTGCCCAGGGTATGGTCTTCCCGCTTGCCGGTACCCCCCACGATCACGATCTCCCTTCTCCCCGCTGCCACACAAAAATGCACCGCTTTGGTGAGGTCGTTGGTCTCCTGGTCGCTGCTGGGGTGGATGATTGCGGCAAAACGCTCCCTGTTCTCCCGGGAGATCGAATCACAGTCGCCCACAATGGCGTCGGGTACTCCCCCCCGTAGGATAAAGTCGTTGGCGGCACCGTCGGTGCAGACGATAAAGGAAGCATGCCTGATAAAAGAGAGCGGCAACGGGTGTTCAGGATAACGTCCGTTGGCGATGATCAAGGCGCAAGTCGTATGGGAAACAGTCATGGATCGATGCAATTAAAGGTCAAAGGTACAAAAGTGAATGGAATCTCATCCTTTTTCTGCCCTGTTTTCGATTCCAGATCAGCCCGGTAATCCTTTGAACTGTCTGTAAAAACAATGATTGCGATCAAAAAATAGAATATTGATTGAATGAAAATCTCCGAATAATCGTTACTTTGCACCATGATTCCACAACCCTACCCGATGAGTGAAAAGTTATTTGTGAAAAGCGGCCATCCTATCCTGGACTCCCTCTCTTTTCTGATGTCGCTCTGCCGACACCGGTGGATGCTGTGGTTCACAATGGGCCTCTGGCTTTTTCTGGTTGCCGGTTGTGCCAACGATGAGCCCCCCGAAGAGAAGCCCGTACTGCTTGTGGCCGACAGGGTGGAGATTGCCGCAGAGGGTGGTGAGGTTGTGGTGGAGGTGAAAGCCAACAACGACTATGAGGTGCAGTTGCTGAATGATTGGATCAGTGTGACAAACACACGGGCAGTGCAATCATCCAGTCGGTCGTTTCGTGTTGAAGCAAATGAAACCGGCGTGTCACGTGTGGGTCAGATCGTGTTCAGGAGCGGGATGCTGGCCGACACCGTTACGCTCTTTCAGGAATTTGTGCGGCACATTACCCTGACGAACAGCTATTATGCTTTGCCCGTGTGGGGAGGGACTGTGGAAGTGGAGATCAACAGTTCGGTCGATTTTGGGACACGTTTCCTCTCGGGTTCCGAATGGGTGCGTGAATCGACCACCCGCGCCTTGTCCACACACACGCTCTACTACGAGGTGGCACCCAACGGGGGTGATGCGCCGCGTGAGTCCAGGATTCTTTTCTTTGACAAGAGCAACGAAGAGCTCAACGATACGATCACCATCGTTCAATCAGAGAGGGGGACATCCATCTATGTATCGACGGATTTCTCGGAAGATGGAAGGGTTCATCTGCTGAACAGACACACCAAAGGGAAAGGAATCAAAGTGGTGGTGATGGGTGATGGTTATTCCGACAGGATGATTGCCGACGGCACCTATATGCACACGATGAGGCGGGCCATGGAGGAATTTTTTGAGCTTGAACCCTATCGTTCACATCGCGACTATTTCGATTTTTATGCCGTGACCGCAGTCTCCATAAATGAGTTTATTGACCGTGTGGAGAATCAACCATCGGCCTTCGGCACCACTTTCGATGGCAGCTCCATCAACGACAATGTGACACTTGGCGGCTCAGAGGCTTACCTGCGTCAGATGGATGAATTGAAAGGGGTGGATGGAAAGGTCTCACTGGCTGATGTGACCGTGATGGTCATCATGAACAATGTCACCGAGACCTTCCGTTCCTTCTGTGCGATGTACAGTGACGGATTCGCATTGGCACTCTGTTTTCAGGCCGGCAACGAAGCGGGAATCGTGGCTCATGAGGTGGGGGGACACGGCTTTGGCAAACTGGCCGACGAATATGTGGAACAGGGTAACAGCGGAACCATCCCCCAGGAGGAGCTGAGCAGTCTGACGCAATGGCAGAAAAGAGGCTGGTTCAGCAATGTGGATACCACCAGCAATCCGCAGCAGATCGTCTGGAACCACTTCCTGACAGACGAACGGTATGCAAGGGAGGGGATTGGCATCTACCAGGGCGCTTATTATTATCCCGAGGGAGTCTACCGCTCCAGACCAAACAGCATCATGCGTTACCACTGGGAGGGTGACGGGTTCAATGCACCCAGCCGTCTGGCAATCTTCAAACGCATCAAACAGCTGGCGGGTGAGGAATATTCGATCGATGGGTTCATCACCTATGATGAAGTCAACCGCAATGCTTTCAGAAGCAGCAGTGGCCATCCTGCAACCGTTGACCGGCGTAAGATGACCACTGCGCCACCATGGATCAGAAACCACCCCTCGTCGGAACGATTGTTCAGAATAGAGGGTGGGGGTCGGATCCCCTGTGACTGATCGGGTTGCTCAAGAGAGCTGTTCTTCCAGTGCCACCGCCTTGGGAAAGAGGATGTTGTTCTCCAGGTGGATGTGTCGGTGCAGATCCTCCTCAAACTCCTCCAGCATGCTGAAGGTGACACGGTAGGTGGTGCAGGCATCCGCCGGTGGGATGTACTGACCGGTCAGCGCACTGATGGCGCGGAACCGTTCCCCTTCGGCGTCATGATCCTTTTCCATCTCGGCGATGTAGGCGGCAGCCGTGCCGATCGGGTGCTCCGGTCTGCTGCCACCCCCAAGTTGTGTCGTTACCAGGCTGCGGATGTAAGGGAAAAGCATCAGCTCCTCCCTCTTCATGTGCGCCGACAGGTCGCCCGCCGATGCCAGGAAGAGACGTTCTATCTCCATCAGCTCGGGGTGGTTCATCCCATGCACCTGCACGATCTTGCGCAGGAAGGGGGTGATCTCGCCAATCTTCTGCTCCACGTAGCGGTGGTGTGTCTTCTCAATGTAGTCGGCCAGCAGATCGAGCGGGAACGTCTTGAAGTCGATGCCGCCGTTGTTTTTCTCTGCCAAAGCCTCCTCCAGTTCCCGGATCAGCTGATCCGGTCCGCCCTCCTTCTTGCCGGCAGCCCGTTCGATGGTGCGGTTGCCGTTGCAGCAGAAGTCGATGCCATACCTCTTGAACACCGCGGCAGCCTTGTAGTTCTCCGCCACGATCTGTCCGATATTGCTGTTTTTGTTGATTTCCATATGCTTGTTGTTTGCGGGAAGGGCTACCCCGGAACCGTTGCCAGCTCCCGGGGCAGATGCACCTCCCGGTGAATGACTATTTTTTCAGGATGGTAAGCCGGTAGACAAACCAGAAGAGGGTCACCGTACCCACCGCGAAGATGGTGTCACCGATGGTGCGCAGCCACTTGAAGGTGTTGACAAGCGGCTCTTGCATGAACTCGGCCGAACGGGCATACCACATTCCTTCCTTCACGCTGGCCACCGTCTGCATCAGACCTACCGGTAGCAGGCTCAGCACCACCATCAGCAACAACCCGATGTTGAGCGACCAGAAGGTGAAGCTGATCAGCTTGTTGTTCCACTGCTGTTTGCGGTACATGCTGCGCAATACGAAGAGGATCAGTCCGATGCCCAGCATGCCGTAGACCCCGAAGAGGGCGGCGTGGCCATGCACCGGTGTGGTGTTCAGTCCCTGCATGTAGTAAAGGGCGATGGGCGGGTTGATGATGAACCCGAAGATACCGGCACCGAGGAAGTTCCAGAAGGAGACCGAGAGCAGGAAGTAGATGGGCCACTTGTAGTCATTGAGCCACTCGGTGGCCTTGCTCAGCCGGTAGTTGTGGTAGGCTTCGAAGCCTATCAGCACCAGCGGCACCACCTCCAGCGCGCTGAACGTTGCTCCCAGCGCCATCACGCCGGTAGGAGTACCGGTGAAGTAGAGGTGGTGGAAGGTGCCCAGGATACCCCCGGTGAGGAAGATGATGGTGGCAAACAGGACGTTGTGTGTGGCGGAGCGGATGCCCAGCAGGCCCATGCGGGTGAAGAGGAAGGCAGCCACCACTGTGGCAAACACCTCGAAGAACCCTTCCACCCAGAGGTGTACCACCCACCAGCGCCAGTACTCGGCCACCGCCAGGTTGGTGGTGCGTCCCCACATCAGTCCCGCACCGTAGAAGAGTGCGATGGCGGCACAGGAGATCAGGAAGAGGATGAGCAGCCCCTTCTCGGAGGTGCCATTGCGGATGATGGGCAGGATGGGGCGCACCATCAGTGCCAGCCAGAGGAAGAGGCCCACCAGCAGCAGGATCTGCCAGAAGCGTCCCAGGTCCACATACTCATAACCCTGGTGTCCGAACCAGAAGTTGTTGACCAGGTCAAGGCGCTGCATCACACCGAACCACTGCCCGATGAGGGAGCCGGCCACCACGATCAGCAATGCCCCGAAGAGGATGTTGACACCCAGCCTCTGGTATTTCGGATCCCTCCCGCTCAGCGAGGGGGCAATGTAGAGGCCGGTGGCCAGCCAGGCGGTGGCGATCCAGAAGATGGCGATCTGGATGTGCCAGGTGCGGGTGATGGAGTAGGGAATGAAGGAGGCGATGTCGATGCCGTAGAAGCCGTCGCCCTCCACGCCGTAGTGCGCGGTGATCACCCCCAGCAACACCTGTGCCAGGATCAGCAGGTTGACCACCCAGAAATATTTTTTCACCGCCCACATGGAGGGGGTGATTGTCTGGTTCATCAAGGGGTCGGCAACCGGCTTGAGGGTCTCCTCCTCACGGGTGCGTGCCTGCAGGAAAATCATGATGCCGATGCCCAGCAGCAGCATGATGATGCTGAACCCGGTCCACAACACCAGGTCGCTGGTGGCCACGTTCCCGATCTGCTCGTCGGGTGGCCAGTTGTGGGTGTAGGTGACATCGGAGCCGGGTCGCTCGGTGACACAGGCCCAGGAGGCCCAGAAGAAGAACTGCACCATCTTCTCCATCCGCTCCTCCGAACGGATGCTGTTGCGTGCAATGGCATAGTCGGCGCGCAGCTCATCGAGTGCCGGATCATTCATGAAGAGACCCGCATAGTGGGTGTAGAGCTCCCTGAAGGCATCATACCGCTGGCTGTGGATCACCAGCGTGGAGGTAGCCTCGTCGTAACTGTTTGTGCGCAGGAACTGCTGCAGTCGCCGCTCCATGGTTGCCTGTTCCACCTCGTCGAGTTGGTCGAACGCCTTACCCTGCTCTTCCTGCGACCAACGGTTGAGCAGATACTGTGCCTCGCGGTGCAGGTAATCGGCCGTCCAGTCGGGTGCCACGTAGGCGCCATGTCCCCAGACGCTGCCCACTTCTTGCCCACCGACGCTCTGCCAGATGTTCTGGCCATCCTTGATCTCCTCACCGGTGAAGAGCAGTTCCCCTTTTTCGTTGGTGACCCGCTCCGGTACGGGGGGGGCCTGCTGATAGATCTGGTTGCCGTAATAAAGCAGCACGGCAAAAGAGATGCCGACTACCAGTGCGAATGCAATCCAAAGTTTTTTCTGTGTCATAGGTATTTTTTTTTTGTGAATGGATAATTGACAGGTTTATCTTGCCTCTTTTAAAAATCGGATTCCAAGCAGAAACAGAAGCACCACCTTGCTTACCTCCACGACTACATAATAGAGGTGCAGTGGGGAGGAGGGTACCTCCAGCCCTTGTTGGTAGAGGGGGATGCGTGCATCGAGTGCCGGTAGCAGCCAGAGTGTCTGGACCAGGAGGAGTGTCAGGATGATTCCATATTGGATCACACTGCTTCTCCGCTCTCCTCTTCGGTTCAGTACAAACCTCACTGCGATGAGCAGCGCGAAGAGCCACTCCATCAGGTTCAGTGCCTTGAAGACCAGACTGCCGATGCCGAGTCCGAGGGGCAGGGTGATGCCGGGGGCCCTGAACTTCAGCCAGGCCTCCATGAAACTGATGGCCGAGACAAATCCGATCCAGAGAAAGGTGACTGGTAGTGCTGCCCGGGTGAAGACTTGATGGATTGGTTGGTGGGTCATATTTTTCTTCGTTTGATGAAATAAGTATCAATGAACAATAGGGTTTTAATTACGACAAAAAACTCGTAAATAGGGCCAAAAATTTAACGCTTCAAAATCAGTTCGATCTGCTGCTGGTTGCTCACCAGGTCGTAGACGCTGGTATGTGCCAATACATTGAACATGTTATTGCGTATTTTCACTACCGAATGGTGCATGGGACATGGGTTCTTTTCGTCACAGTGAGAGAGTCCCAGGGCACATCCCTCAAAAAATTCATTGCCGTCGATGGCGCGCACGATCTGTTCGATGGATATCTGCCCGATCCTCTCCTTTTTGATCTCGAAGCCACCGGACGGTCCCGTGTAGGAATCGACAAGTCCGTGTCGGGAGAGCAGCCCCAGGATCTTACCGGTAAAAGCTTCGGGCGAACCGGTTTGATGTACGATGTCACCAATCTTTACCCGCCTCTCCCTCAGCGATTGGGAGGCAATGTAGAGCATCGCCCGGATACCATGTTCACATGCTTTTGAAAACATCTTTTAGCTTTTGACGCTTCAAAGATAGGAAATCTTTTCAATTCCCGACAAAAATATCGCAAATATTTTTTTACCTTTGTGCCATTGTTTTTTTTGACCCGACACGTCGTCCCTTCCAACGTGTCGGGCGGCACTTTTTTGTGGGTTGAAAATTTAATAAAACATAAAAATCACACCCCTACAAACAATAAGTTAAAAATAGTGTTGTTATGTAGACTCATTCTAATTATGTAGAAAACTACAATAAAATATATGAAGGAAGCTGTTATGGCGAAAACAAAATCAACAAAGAACAATTTATCGAAGGAGAAGATGATGCACATGCATCGCATGATGCTTGACATCCGCAATTTCGACAGTAAGGTGAACAAGTTGGTGCGGAAAGGGATGATTCCCGGAATGACGCACTTCTCCATTGGTGAGGAGGCCGCCAATGTGGGGGCGGTAGCCGCCATAGAGAAGGGATTCGACATGATCACCTCCAACCACCGCGGCCACGGACAGAGCATCGCCCTGGAGATCGATCTCAACGGGATGATGGCTGAAATCATGGGAAAGGCCACCGGCACTTGTAAGGGCAAGGGAGGATCCATGCACATCGCCGACCTCGACAACGGCAACTTGGGTGCCAACGGGATCGTGGGTGGTGGCATGGGGATGGCCATCGGTGCCGCGTTGACCCAGAAGATGAAGAAGACGGGCAAGATCGTGGTCTGCTTTTTCGGCGACGGTGCGGTGAACGAAGGCACCTTCCACGAGACAATGAACATGGCCTCCATCTGGAATCTGCCGGTAATCTTCTATTCCATCAACAACCTGTATGGCATCAGCACCCCCATCAAGGATGTGATCAACATCGATTACAACTACCAGCGGGCAGCTTCCTACGGTATCCCGGGCCATTTCATCGAAGATGGCAACGACCTGATGGCGGTGTACAACAAATTCGCTGAGATTGTACAATATGTACGCGAGGGCAATGGCCCCGTACTGGTGGAGGCGATCACTTATCGCTGGCTGGGACACTCCACATCCGATCCCGGCAAGTACCGCACCAAGGATGAGGTGGATGAGTGGAAGCAAAAAGATCCGATTGCGCGCTTTCGTAACTACCTCATTGAGCAGAAGATTGCCACCGAGAAGGAACTGGAAGAGCTGAACAACGCCTCACTGGAAGCAGTGGAAGAATCGGTGAGATTCGCGCTGAGCAGTCCCGAGCCCACACTGGAGTCAGCCTTCGAAGACATTTATGCAGATTAAAAAAACAACAGCACACGATAACCAATCAATGGAAAAAGAAACGAAAATCATGTCCGTCCGCGACGCCATCATCATGGCCATGTCGGAAGAGATGCGGCGCGACGAAAACGTATTCCTCATGGGTGAGGATGTGGGGATCTTCGGAGGTGACTTCGGAACCTCGGTAGGGATGCTCGAAGAGTTTGGCAAGGAGCGGGTGCGCGACACCCCCATCTCGGAGAATGCCATCTCCGGAGCCGCCATCGGAGCCGCCATGACCGGCATGCGTCCCATCGTGGATGTCACCTTCATGGATTTCATTGTCTACATGATGGACAACATCGTCAACCAGGCAGCCAAGACAAGATATATGTTTGGTGGTAAGGGGCAGATCCCTGTCGTTTTCCGCTGCGCTGCCGGTGGTGGCGTAGGCTCTGCCGCACAACACTCACAGTCGCTGGAGGCATGGTTTACCCATATCCCCGGGCTGAAGGTGGTGGCACCCGGTACCCCGGGCGATGTGAAGGGGATCCTGAAAGCAGCCATCCGCGACAACAACCCGGTGATTTTCCTGGAGTACAAGGCGCAGTTCAACATGAAAGGCGAGGTACCGCTCGACCCCGACTATGTGTTGCCCATCGGCAAGGCCCACATCAAGAAGGAGGGAAAGGATGTTTCGGTGATCACCTACGGCCGCATGCTCGAGCGGGTGATGCAGGCTGCAAAAGAGGTGGAGGAAGCCGAGGGTGTGAGTGTGGAGGTTGTCGATCTGCTCACGCTCAAGCCTCTCGACAAGGAAACGGTGCTGGAGTCGGTGCGGAAGACCGGCAAGGTGCTGCTGGTGAACGACGCCCACAAGACAGGTGGTTTCATTGGTGAGGTGGCCGCCACCATCGCCGAGAGCGATGCCTTTGATTATCTCGACGGACGCATCCTGCGCTTGGCAGGTGAGGATGTGCCCATCCCCTACAACCAGACCCTGGAAGCAGCCATGATCCCCAACGTGGAGCGGATCAAGAAATACATTCTCAAGCTAGTCAACAACCGCTAAAGAGGGAGGGCATGGAAACAGTCAAACTAAGGGCGACACCCGCGGCAAGAACACTGGCCAGACGCCTCGGTGTGAAGCTGACCAATGTGACCGGCACCGGTTACAAGGGACGCATCCACCGCGACGACATTGCCGGGTTCAACTATGAGGAGAAGATTCATATCTCCCCGCTGGCCCGTCGCATTGCCGAGGAGCACAATATTGATCTGAAAGAGATCAGGGGAAGTGGCCACAACCAGAAGATCCTCAAGGAGGATCTGTTGCCACTGATCACCGACCCGCAAGTAAAAGCGTCGCTCACACGCGACGATCTGGCAGAAGCTGCAGCGGCTCCAAAACAATTGTCTGGTGCGGCGCAGACCCCACAACAGCCTGCCACAACGGCAACCCAAGGGGCTGCCACACCTGTTTCACCGTCAGCCGTTGCTGCTCCTGCAGGCAGCAGCGAGACCGTGCCGATGACGCAGATGCGCAAGATCATCTCCAAGCGGATGATGGAGAGCTACTTCGGTATTCCCTCCTTCATCCAGACCTGGGAGGTGGATATGACCAACCTGCTGGCGCTGCGCAAGCAGCTCATCGAACCTATCAAGGAGAAAACAGGGAAGAAGCTGACCGTCACCGACCTGATCTCAGTGGCGGTGGTGAAGACGCTGATGAAACACAAATCGATCAATGCCAGTCTCAACAAGGAGGGTACCGAGATTACCTACCACAACTATGTGAACCTCGGTATGGCAGTAGGTATGGATGAGGGACTGCTGGTGCCGGTGGTGAAGCATGCCGACAGGATGAGCCTGAGCGAGTTCGTGGTGGCCATCAAGGATCTCACCGAACGCACCCTCTCCAAGAAGCTGTTGCCCGACGAACAGGCGGGAAGCACCTTCTCGATCAGCAACCTGGGGATGTATGGTGTGGATGAGTTCACCGCCATCATCAACCAGCCCAATGCAGCCATCCTGAGCGTCGCCTCCACACAGGAGCGGGTCGTTCCGGTGAACGGTGAGATGGTGATCCGTCCCATCATGAAGATCAGCCTCACGAGCGACCACCGGATCATTGACGGCCTCACCGCCGCCAGGTTCATGACCGACCTGAAGGCGTTGCTGGAGAACCCGATGACCCTATTGATATAAACAAGAAAAAACAGAAATATGGCTTTTGAAATCATCATGCCCAAGGCCGGTATCGACATGACCGAGGGACAAATTGTGAAATGGTTGAAGAAAGAGGGCGATCCCGTCAAAGAGGGGGAGATCATCCTTGAGATCATGACCGACAAGACCAGCATGGAGCTTGAGGCGGAAGCAACGGGTATCCTGCTGAAGATCGTCCACCAGGATGGGGATACCGTGCCGGTGACCGAGGTGATCGGTTACATCGGCTCCGAAAACGAATCGGCTGCAACACTGATGCCCGAGGTGATTGAAGACACCGGTACGAAGGAGAGCGACGAAGAGAAGCGGATGATCCGGCTGGAGGACAACTACCAGGTGGTGGTGATCGGCGGGGGACCTGCCGGTTATGTGGCCGCCATCCGCGCGGCTCAGCTGGGCGCCAAGGTGGCCATCGTGGAGAAGGGCACCTTCGGTGGTACCTGTCTCAACGTGGGTTGCATCCCCACCAAGACCTATCTGAAGAATGCGGAGATCATCGAGCACATTCAGGCAGCGGCATCGAGGGGAATTATCATCGACAGCACCATGATCAAGATCGACATGGAGAAGGTGCAGGAGTACAAGAATGGCGTGGTGAAGAAGCTCACCAGCGGTGTTGTTTCCCTGCTCAAGAGCAACGGTGTGGACATCTACCAGGGCGTGGGACGCATCAACAAGAACCACGACGTGGTGGTGAACGACACGCAGATCATCAAGGCGGACAAGATCATCCTGGCGGGCGGTTCAAAAGCCTCCAGGATCAACATCCCGGGCATCGAGAGCAAGAAGGTACTCACCAGCGACGAACTGCTGGCCGTGAAGGAGGTGCCCGGCACACTCGCCGTGATCGGTGGTGGCGTGATCGGTACCGAGATGGGACAGTCGTTCGCGGGTCTGGGATCGAAGGTGATCATCATCGAGATGATGGATCGCATCGTACCCACCCTCGACCAGGAGGTGTCGGCCGAACTGCTCCGCCACCTGAAGAAAAAGGGAATCGAGGTGATGACCTCCACACGCATCACCGAGATCGTGGACAAGGGCGACAAGCTGGAGGTGCACATGGAAGGCAAGGATCCGGTGATCGCCGACAAGGCACTCATCTCCATCGGTCGTACACCCGATCTGGAGGGGCTGGGTGAGGTGAAACCCGAGGTTGAACGGGGCAAGATCAAGGTGAACGAGTACATGGAGACCAGCCTGAAAGGGATCTATGCTCCCGGCGATGTGAATGGCATCAAGATGCTGGCACACGTAGCCTTCCGCATGGGTGAGGTGGCCGCCGAGAACGCGGTCAAGGGCAACCACCGCAAGGTAAAGCTGCTCTCGGCACCTTCTGTTGTCTATACCTCACCCGAGGTGGCGCAGGTGGGCATGACCGAGGAGCAGGCGCGGGAAAAATATGATGATATACGCATCGGCAGGTTCAACTTCGCCGCCAACGGGCGCGCCCTGGCATCGGGTGATGCGGTGGGCTTCGTGAAGGTGATTGCCGACAACCGCTATGGTGAGATACTGGGTGTGCACATCATTGGTCCCTCCGCGGCCGAGATCATCACCCAGGCATCGCTTGTGATGGAGATGGAGATCACGGTGAACGAGGCGGTGAATACCATCTACGGACACCCCACCTACTCGGAGGCGCTGATTGAAGCGTTCAACGATGTGTTGGGTGAGGCGGTACACATCCCGAAGAAAAAGAAATGATTGCCTCGTCAGCTGAGGCTTGACAGGTAAAAGATAGTTGAAGAAGACCGGTTGGCACTTTTGTAGGGTGAACAACCGGTCTCTGTTTATTTTCATCTTTGCAGGTTGTATCGTCTGTAGGTTATTGGATTCCCGGGTTTCGCCATCTCGGAATTAACCGGGCAACCTGACAACCGAACTGCCTGACAACATAACAACATAACAATATAATAACCTAATAACGTAACAACCTAATAACGTAATAAACTGGTAATGATTTACATCATCAGCAACAGCAACAAACCAGACTACAACATTGCACTGGAGGAGTATTGTTTCAAGCAGCTGCGGCAGTTCGGAAAGATATTCATCCTCTGGATCAACGAACCCTCCATCATCGTCGGCAAGAACCAGAACACGCTGGCCGAGATCAATAACCGCTACGTGGAGGAACAGGGGATCCAGGTGGTGCGGCGCATCACCGGCGGCGGTGCGGTCTACCACGACCTGAACAACCTCAACTACACCATCATTGCTAACGAAGAAGAGGGAGAGGGCACATTCGACTTTAAAACATTCTCACAGCCGGTGATCGAGACACTGGCCGAACTGGGCGTGAAGGCTGAGTTCACCGGCCGCAACGACATCACCATCGGTGGCAGGAAGATATGCGGCAACGCCCAGGCCTACCACCACGGCAGGGTGATGCATCATGGTTGCCTCTTGTTCGACACCGACCTGACTGTGCTCTCACGCGCACTTGAACCCTCAAAGGAGGTGGTGGAGGCGAAAGGGGTGAAGTCGGTGCGCAGTCGCGTGGACAATATCCTGCCCAACCTGCCGGTGAAGATCACCGTTCAGCAGTTCGCCGACAACCTCCTCAACCAGATGAAACAACGCTACCCCGAGATGGTGTCCTATCACTTCAGTGAGGAGGAGCTGCAGGCCATCGAGCAGACACGCCGTGAGAAGTTCGGTAACTGGCAGTGGAACTTCGGCACCAACCCGGTGGCCGAGGTGGTGCGTGAACGCCGTTTTACAGGGGGCAAGGTGCAGGTATTCCTGAACTTGCGAAAGGGGCGCATCGCCGACATCCGTTTCTTCGGTACCTTCTTCGGTAGGGAAGCAGACCTGACTCCACTCGAGGAGCAGCTTCAGGGGGTGCGTTATGCGCCCGGTGAGGTGATGGATCTGCTCGCGGGGATCGATATCAGCCGATTCTTCGCAGGCTTCACCCGGGAGGAGCTGACGGAGGTGATTGTCGGTAGTTGATCCAACCTGTGCTGCGGGAGATGCGTTGCCGTGATCACAATGACCGTGACTCAGGTTGATCCGTCAGTTCTCATTGCCATTTTTGCCCATTTGAAGTAACCGAACACCGAAATCACGGTGTAGATGGCGAATAGCAGTGCGGTGGGATTGAGTCCTTTCCAGAGGTAAAGTCCACAGGAGATCAGGTTGACCAGGAACCATACCCACCACTGCTCCGCCTGTTTCTGTGCCAGCATCCACATGCCGGTGATGCTCAGGGCGGTGGTGAGGCTGTCGCCCCCGGCCACAGGGCTGTCGGTGTAGCGGGTGAGGATGAGGTAAATGAGACCGAAAAGCAGCGTCGTGACCAGCGTGAGGGGCAGGATCAGCCGCCGCGGGGTGTGTATGATGACCGGTCTATCGTCCCCATCGGCACGACCTCTGTTCCAGCGGATCCAGCCATAGATGCTGGCGAAGAAGTAATAGACGTTGATCCCCATGTCGGCGTAGAACCTGCTCTGGAAGAAGATCCAGACATAAACCACCGGCATCAGCACCCCCACCGGCCAGAGCCATTTGTTGGCCTTGTATTCGAGATAGAGGTAGAGCAGGCCAATCAGGGCGCCGATGATTTCGATGGTTTGCATATCAGTTCTGTTTGATTTGGGAAAAGCAATTTATTTCGAAATATCAGCTTATCTTCGGGGTACCCACCCGGGGCAGCGAGCGTGATTTGATTTGTTGTCTGAGCGCAGCGAGTTTCAAATCAAATAGCGAGAAAACCGGGAGTGGGTCGAAGAGTAGATGCCAATGAGTTATAAATTGCTGGATCATGATTGATTTAAAATGAAATTGAGAGGCGCCCCATGATGTTGCGCGTAGCCTGCGGGTAGTAGCCGATCCAGTGGATGCTGCTGCCGTCGGCAAAGGTGTCGGTGGCGGCCCAACCGTTGGCCACGTACTGCCTGTTGAACAGGTTGTTCACAAAGAGCTGCAGGTTGATCACCCCCAGGCGGCTCTTCGGGAAGGTATAACCTGCGGATAGGTTGCCCACGAAGTAGCCATCGATCGACTTGGCCTCATCGGAGGTGTTGTCAAGATACTGTTTGCTTACATATTTGCCCAACAGATTCAGATAGAAAAGGGATGCCGGTTGCCAGGTGAGTCCCACAGCGCTCACCAGATCGGGAGAGAAGGAGATTTGTGTGGAACCCCAATCCCTGCTGATCTGCCCCACCCACTCGTAGTTGTCGGGGGTGTCATACTGGTCGAAGTAAGCGGTGTAATTGCGTATCCTGTTGCGGCTGAGTGTGGCGTTGGCATCCAGCCGCAGCTTCTCACTCCAGAGCGGAATGGAAGCCTCCATCTCGATACCGGTACGGTAGCTCTCCTTCACATTCTCCATCAGTTTGTACCCAATATCGGTCAGTTTGCCAGTCTGTACCATCTGGTTGTGGTAATCCATGTAATAAAGGTTTACACCCAGCCTGGTGCCGTTGCTGCGAAAGCGGTAGCCCAGCTCATAGTCGATCATCTGCTCCGGTTGGATGGGATTGACCGCTTCCCCTTTGATGCCATCTTTCAGGTCGGCACGCAACGGCTCCCGTTGTCCAACCGCTACCGAGGCATAGAGATTGCTTGACTGGTTCAGCTGGTAGAACAGACCGGCTTTGGGGTTGAAGAAATCATAATTAAAATCGCCGGCAAGCTCCAGCAGGTCGTCGTCCATGCCACTGAAGCGGTAACCCACATGCCGGTACTGCAGGTCGCCGAAGAGGGAGAGCCGCTCATTGACCTGATATTCCGCCTTGGCGTAGATACTTGATTCCGTCTTGCGTCCCACATTGCGATACCATTCATGCTGCTCCGGGATCTGCTGATTGTGTTTTACCCAGGGCAGACGACCGAAGTGATCGCCGTCATAGTAGCTGTACAGCCCGCCGAAATTGAGCTTCAGCGCATCATTCACTTTTTCGATGCCCAGGCTGGCCACATAGAAGTCGTTTTCCATCAGCTTGCGACGGATAAAGTCGGTACGACTGTAGGTGACTCCCTCGAGGGTCTGCGGCTTCAGACCGAAATCGGAATATTTGCGGTTGTGCCGGTAGTTCTCGTAGTAACCGTAGCCGTGGTTGTAGCTCACGCCCGCGTTGAGCGAGAGGGAGCGGCTCAGCTCCCGTGTGAGGGTGAGCTGCAGGATGTCGGAATAGTAGTTGTCGGTCTCGTTGTCGTAGTACAGACGGTTACCCGCATCATCGTAGTACTCGCCTGCAGGATTGTAGCGCCGCCCATACACCGGGTCACGCATCTGCTCATCCGAGACCCCCTCCCAGGTGATGCCCGTATGCTGGACCCCCTTCAGGTAACTGAGACGGATTAGTTGGTGCTCAATGAAATGGGATAGCACGCCATAGAAGTTGGTGTGGTTCACCGTGCCGTTGCGCACATATCCTTCTCCCAACACACGCGATAAGCGTGCATCGAACGAGAACCCCTTCTCACTGATCCCGGTGCCTGCGGCAATCGATGAGGAAAAGGTGCCGTAGCTGCCTACGGCGGTGGACGCCTCTCCGTATGCTTCGGATCGTGCCCCTGCCGTCCTGAGTGAGATGCTGGCACCGAAAGCACCCGAGCCATTGGTGGAGGTGCCCACACCACGTTGAATCTGGATGCTCTGCAATGTGTTGGCCAGGTCGGGCAGGTTCACCCAGTAGACCTCCTGGCTCTCCGGGTTGTTGAGCGGCATGCCGTTGAGTGTCACATTGATGCGTGTGGCATCGGTGCCGCGGATCCGAAAATAGGTGTTGCCCACACCCAGTCCGTCTTCGGTGAAGGCAACGAGTGAAGGGGTGGATTGTAAAATGGAGGGGATGTTGCGCGCAGCATGCTCCCTCTGGATGTCTGCAGCGGTGAGGTTGCTGTAGGTGACCGGTGTCTGTGAACCGGCGCGTGTTCCGGAGACGATTACCTCCTCCAGCCTGATGTGGTTGATCGTATCGCCGGGCGCGGCATCAGCCTGTGCCCCTGCTTGAAATGTTGTTGCTGAGATGAGTATCAGCAGAAAAGAAAAGAAAACCTTTTTCATTTTACCTGTTTTTTTAGGGATGGACAAAGCGCAATGCCTTGTTCATCGGTTGTGAGTGAAATAAAAAAGGGGATTTTTGAAAGATGTATACCGTGAAAGAGCCACCGTGATGTGTGCTGTTTTCTTTCCCTCCGCCGGCATTATCCGGATCAGGTGATATGGGTATGATCTCAGCCCGTATGAAGGGCACCCCTGTTGTTCGATGAAACAAAGGTAGGCACTTTTTGTTCAAATAGAGCAACTGAAGTGTGAAAAATGGGATCAATTGCTCTTTTCTCTCGATTTTATTTGTAATTTCGTTTGTGTTTAAACGGTTCTCGCCAAAGTGGAGTTAGTGGGTATGAGTGACGAAGATAAAATGATGGTGGAAGAGCAGGTGATCGAAGCAGAATTTCAGCAACTCCTGGAAGATTATCTCAATTCGAATCACCGGCGGAAGGTGGATGTCATCACCCGTGCATACAATATGGCGAAGGAGGCACACAAGGGTGCGCGCCGCCGTTCGGGTGAGCCCTATATCATGCACCCGCTGGCCGTCGCACGCATTGTCTCGAAGGAGATGGGGCTGGGATCCACCTCCATCTCTGCATCCTTGTTGCACGATGTGGTGGAAGACACTGACTATACGATTGAGGATATCAATGCCCTCTTTGGTGAAAAGATTGCAATGATTGTGGATGGACTCACCAAGATATCGCATGGTATGTTTGGCGAGAATGTGTCGGCGCAGGCGGAGAACTTCCGCAAGCTGTTGCTCACCATGTCGGATGACATCCGTGTGATTCTGATCAAAATCGCTGACCGTCTGCACAACATGCGCACCCTCTCCTCGATGAGTCCCACCAAGCAGTTCAAGATCACCGGTGAGACACTCTATATCTATGCTCCTCTGGCACATCGTCTGGGTCTCTTTGCCATCAAAACGGAGCTGGAAGAACTCTGTTTTCAGTATGAGCATCCGGAGGTGTATGCCGATCTGATAGCAAAAATTGCGGAGAGTGCTCCGGAGCGGGACAAGATTTATGAGCATTTTTCCGTACCCGTAATACCGGCACTCGACAGGATGGGTATCCAGTATGAGATGCGTGCCCGTGTGAAGTCGGTTTACTCCATCTGGAACAAGATGCAGAGCAAGGGAATCGGCTTTAACGAGGTGTATGACCTGTTTGCCGTGCGGATCATCTTTGAGGTACATCCCGGGATGGATGAAAAGAAACAGTGTTGGGACATCTACTCAGCCATCACCGATATCTACAAGTTGCGTCCCGACCGGATCCGCGACTGGGTGAGTCATCCCAAGGCCAACGGCTATCAGGCACTGCACCTCACCGTGATGGGTCCGGATGGCAAATGGATTGAGATACAGATTCGTAGCCGTCGCATGGATGACATTGCCGAGAAGGGGTTTGCAGCACATTGGAAGTACAAGGAGAACCGTATTGAGGAGGACAACGAATTGGAGAAGTGGCTCAAGACCATCCAGGAGATTCTCTCCAACCCCAACCCCAACGCGATCGATTTCCTCGACACGGTGAAGATGAATCTCTTCTCGTCGGAGATATTCGTATTTACACCCAAAGGAGAGATCAAAACACTGCCACAGGGTGCCACCGCGCTCGACTTCGCCTATATCATCCACACCCGTATTGGAGACCACTGTCTGGGTGCAAAGGTGAACCACACACTGGTGCCACTCAGTCAGAAGTTGCGCAGTGGTGATCAGGTAGAGATCCTCACCTCCCAATCGGTAAACCCCCAGCCGGAATGGCTCAGTTTTGTCACCACGGCCAAGGCACGTACCAAGATTGAAGCATCACTGCGTCGCCAGCGACGACGTGTAGCCGAGAAGGGTAAAAACATGCTGGATGAACTGTTTGACAACGAGCCAATCGACAACACGCTCTTCAACAAGATTCTTCATTCCTACAAGGCGGACAACAAGGAGGATCTATTCTACATGATCGGCAACAGCGAGGTGATACTTCCGATTCAGAAGGAGACCTTCACGAAGCTGAAACCGGCACCGGAGAAACAGGATAACCTGTTTGTGCGTTACGTGAAGCAGGCAATGAATGCGATTAAGAAATCGCCACAGGAGCCTAGCAGGGTAAACCTGAGCGAAGGGGAGGATGCAGCGTTACAGGTCGCTCCGGAATCCAGACAAATGAAGATCGACCGCAAGGTGGTTTACCGACTCACGGAGCAGCACTTCCGCAAGAATTTCATTGTCTATTCCTGTTGCAATCCGTTGCCGGGCGACGATGTGTTTGGGTATGTGACCGAAAAGGAAGAGGTGGAGGTGCACAAACGTTCCTGCCAGACAGGACTCAAAATCAAGGCCAGCTACGGTGACCGCATCATCGCCGTGGAGTGGGGTGATTACCGACAGTACTCCTTCCTGGCATCCATCACCTTCACCGGCTTCGATCGGGTGGGTATTCTGGGGAACATCCTGGCCAAGCTGGCTGAGGATGTGGTGGTCAATATACAGAGTGTGAATGTGGCGTCGAAGGATGGTATCTTCGAAGGTGTCTTCTATGTACATGTGCATAGTGCCGAGGAGGTGAACCAGCTCTGTGCCAAGATTGCAAAAGTGGACGGTGTGAGCACCGTCCACCGTTCCACTATTTGATTTTGTTCCTTCGTCTACCGAACAGCAATGAAGTGCCCTGTTTGAGTGCAAAGGCGATGATTGCCGGTTTTGTCAGCTTCCAGGTGACGGAGCTCAATAGCGGCAGATTCGATAATAACAGGTTCACCCATGGACTTCTCCTTCGAGTCACGAAGGGTGTGACCGGGTATGAACTGCCGTTGGTGAAATTGTCCATTGTCTCCGCAAATTTAGACCTCATTGACGAGGTGAGACCCTTTGTCAGCAATGTTCCCCAATTGTCACTCAGATATTGCAACTGGTAGGAGAGACGCTGGCTGGCGATGCTGCGCTCCTCCCTCTCTCTCTTTTTCGCCAGTCTCAGTTCTTCCAGTGGTGTGAGTTTGTACGTGCTCATAGGTTGTGCTTTGATTTATCCGACTCATCGCTCGCCATCAGGAAGCGTATCACCTTGTTGGTCATCTTTTTCTTGAAAGGCTTTCCAACAAGTAACATCACCAGCAGCACCAGCAGGGCAAAAGCGGTCACAATACCGAAACCGGCCCACTGGTTCTGTAGCAGGTCGCCCAGAAAGAGGGCTACCGTGACAAATAGGAACAACAGGACAAAGAGTGACACACCACCCAGTATCAATCCATAGGTGATCGCCGAGGAGCCCAGGCTTACTTTTTCAAACACCTCCAGTTTTCCGAGTTCGAGCGTGCTGGTGATGTATTTCGATACATCATCACGCATCTCCTCAAACAACGTACTTACTTTTTTCTCTTCCATCGGTTCGGCATGTTAAGCGTGTCAGTTATTGTTTGGCCAGCTCTTTCTTGGCGATGTCGGCGATGTCATCGATGTCTTCCTTGAGATCATGTACCTCGCTCTTTCCTTTATAGATGGCTGATTTCACATTGGCCTTTACCTTGTCGGCCAATTCATTGGCCTGCTCCAACCACTCCTCCTTGCGGTCAGTACCCATGATGTAACCGATGGCAGCACCCAGTGCCACTCCAATACCCAATCCCAATAATAATTTAGATTCTGAATTCATAATTGGTTGTGTTTAATAGTTTGTAGTTACTGTTTCCTGTGTCACGCATCACAGGCTCTTCGCTGTTTGATCTCTCTCTGCAGCGCAATAGCCGGTAAGCGATCAATCTATCAAATAAACAGACAGGGAACAAAAATGTTTGCTCCGGGTGGTGATTATCTGAGAATGATTATGCTGAAACAAACGGTTCACCCAGCAATGTGGCTGATGTGAAGCCGGTGACACGCACCTGCACAAATTCACCGATGCGGTGTTGTTGTTTGTCGAAAATCACCACCTTGTTTTGTTCATTCCTGCCGAAGAGTTGCTCGCGTGAACGCTTCGAGAAGCCTTCCACCAACACCTCAAACACCTTGCCCATGTCACGCTCGTTGCTCTCACGCGACAACTCCAGCTGCAGGTCGATGATCTCCTGCAATCTCCGGTTCTTTACCTCCTCCGGTACGTTGTCTTCCAGCTTCTTTGCTGCATAGGTGCCGGGGCGCTCCGAGTACTTGAACATGAATGCAGCGTCGAATCCCACCTCACGCATCAACGAGAGGGTCTCCTGATGATCCTCCTCCGTCTCGGTGTGAAAACCGCACATGATGTCGGTCGACAGGCCACAGTCGGGGATGATCCGTTTGATTGCCGCTATCCGTTCCATGTACCACTCCCGGTTGTAGCGCCGGTTCATCAGCTTCATCATGCGCGAGCTGCCCGACTGTACCGGCAGATGGATGTAGTTGCAGAGGTTGGGATAGCGTGCGATGGTCTCGAGGGTGGCATCATTCATGTCCCAGGGATGGGAGGTGGTGAAACGGATGCGCATCTCAGGAGCTGTTTCAGCTACCAGGGCGAGCAGTTCGTGGAAGTCGACGCCAGCCTCTCCATTTTTATAACGGTAGGAGTTGACGTTCTGTCCCAACAGGATCACCTCCCTGAATCCCTTTTGCTGCATCACCCGTAGCTCATTGAGGATGCTCTCCGGTTCACGGCTGCGCTCCCTGCCACGGGTAAAGGGCACTATGCAGTAGGTGCAGAACTTGTCACATCCCCGCATGATGGAGATGTATCCGGAGATGTTGTTGCCTTCCATCTTGAGGGGGATCACATCCTTGTAGGTCTCGCTCTTCGACAGCTCGATGTTCATCGCTTTTTCACCCTGTTCGGCCGCTCCCACCAGGTTGGGCAGGTCGAGGTAGGCATCGGGACCGACAACCAGGTCGGCATGGTGCTTGTCGATCAGCTCCGACTTGGCCCGCTCGGCCATGCAGCCCAGCACGCCAATGATCAATTTCTCTTTTCGTTTGCGCTTCAACGACTGAAAGTAATCCAGTCGCTGAATCACTTTCTGTTCTGCATTCTCACGGATGGAACAGGTATTTACGAAGATGGCATCGGCATCCCGGTCGTTGTTTGTCAGGGTGTAGCCGTCCATCTCCATGATGGATGCCACCACTTCGGTGTCGGCAACGTTCATCTGACATCCGTACGTTTCAATGTATAATTTCTTGTCGTTGTGCTTGTCTTCACCCATTATTTTATTCATTCTCACTGTGATTCATCCCAAGGGGAAAAGTTAAAAACTGCATTTATCCGGTCAAAAACTTGGAATTCGTTTTCCAATAACGTATATTTGCCAGGAAAAATAAAATTTTTTCATAGTTAAGGTTTTGGTTAAATGATCGGGAGTGACTGTGAAGTTGCTCCCGATAATTTGTGACCCATATACCCTACTATTCACAAAAAATGCCTATTTTTGTCTGGTTGCAAAATTAATCAAATTATGGAGTTCGGCGATATCTTTTATTTTATCCTTCTTCTATTTTTTGCGATATTGGGTTTTTTTAATGAATCCAGGAAAAAGAAAAATATACAGCAGCAGAGTGAGGGCGGTTTCAACCCTCCATACGCTGAGGAGGAGGATGAGCCATGGTTGGGTCAAATACCCCTGCCTAAGAGAACAGACCTCCCGCCTCCTGCACCAAAGCCTCTTACACAGACTAGTCGACGTCCCGAATTCCGTTCGTCGCTCGATCTGGTCACTGATTTTGAAGGAGCTTCCTCACTGAAAGGCTCAATTTTTGTGTACGATGCGGATGAGTCGTTTGCACAGGACCTCTCCTCCGGCTACCTCAGCATGGATCAGGAGAAAGAGAGTGACACCGGACGTTCGCTCCATCCAGTGGTGGCCGAACTAACCCGGGAGGGGGGAGAGGAAGCACTGAAGCGAGGACTGATTTATGGTGAGATCATGCTGCGAAAATATTGATTGCATCCCCTGGAACCACAAACCAAAACATATTAAAACCAACAATTGACATGGCATTGAAATTTATTCGTGCTGAAGAGGCTGCGTCGCTCATCAAACATGACGACAACGTGGGCTTCAGCGGTTTTACGCATGCCGGCTGCCCAAAGGTGGTGCCGGTTGAGATTGCCAAAAGGGCTGAGATGGAACATGCGAAAGGGAATCCTTTCAAAATTGGTGTGTTCACCGGTGCCTCCACCGGCGACGCCATTGACGGCGCGCTCGCAAGAGCCAAGGCGATCAAGTTCCGCACGCCCTACCAGACCAACAAGGACATGCGTGAGGCACTCAACAGGGGTGAGTTCGATTTCTTCGACCTGCACCTCTCCCAGCTGGCACAGGAGATCCGTTACGGCTTCCTCGGCAAGATCAACGTGGCGATAGTAGAAGCAGCCGATGTGACCGAGAGCGGCGAGATCGTACCCACCACCGGCGTGGGCATCACTCCCACCATTTGTCGGTTGGCCGACATCGTGATCGTGGAACTGAACAGGAAAGTGCCCACCAAGCTGCGTGGGATGCATGACCTGTATGAACTGCAGGATCCCCCCAAACGGAGGGAGATACCCATCTATGAGGTGCAGAACCGTGTGGGACTGGAGTATGTGAAAGTGAACCCGGAGAAGATATTCGTGGTGGAGACGGAGCGTGATGGCGATGGAGGCGGTTTCGCACCGCTCGACGAGGTGACTGCCCGCATTGGCAACAACGTGGCTGAGTTCTTCGTGGCCGAGATGAGAGCCGGACGCATCCCGCCCCATTTTCTTCCCATCCAGTCGGGTGTGGGCAACATCGCCAACGCCGTGTTGGGATCGATGGGCAACAACCCCGATATTCCCCGTTTTGAGGTCTATACCGAGGTGATCCAGGATGCGGTGATCGACATGATGCAGAAGGGAAATATCTCTTTCGCCAGCGGCTGTTCGCTCACGGTGAGCAACGAGGTGCTGGATAAGTTCTACAGCGACTTGCCTTTCTTCAAGAACAAGCTGGTGTTGCGTCCTTCGGAGATCTCCAACAACCCGGGTCTGGCACGCCGTCTGGGCATCATCGCCCTCAACACCGCCATCGAGGTGGACATCTTCGGCAGCGTCAACTCCACCCATGTGAACGGCACCAAGATGATGAACGGCATCGGGGGGTCGGGCGACTTCACCCGCAACTCCTACCTCTCCATCTTCCTCACCCCCTCCACAGCCAAGAACGGTGCCATCAGCTGCATCGTACCCAAGGTGACACACGAGGACCACAACGAACACTCGGTGAAGATCATGGTATCCGAATATGGGGTGGCCGACCTGCGCGGAAAAGGACCCCGCAACCGTGCCGAAGAGATCATCAACAAGTGCGCGCATCCGGACTACCGTCCGCTGTTGCACGAGTACCTCAACCTGGGTGTGAAAGGACACATCCCACAGGATCTCTACTCCTGTTTTGCGTTCCATCACGCTTTGCAGGAAACCGGCAGCATGCTGAACACTGACTTCTCGAAGTACAGGAAATGAGCGGCATCCCACTGTGCAAAAAGAACCATCTTATATTTTAAGATGGTTCTTTTTGGTTGTTTTACACCTTCAAGCCGCACTGGCCCCTCTTGCAAAGGGTGAGGCTGCAACAAAAAAAAGGGCCAAGATCTGATCTTAACCCTTCGTTGGCAGGTGTTGTCGGGATGACTGGATTCGAACCAGCGACCACTCGCCCCCCAGACGAGTACTCTAAACCGGACTGAGCTACATCCCGTAAAAGTGCGTGCAAAAGTAACACTATTTTTTGAAATGCACAAACGTTCCACTTCTTTCGTTTAAACTATATTATGAAATATTTTCGTCACAGTTAAAAAAAAAGTTGTTAATTTGCATCCAAAATGATAATGCAGAGGCTATTTGTCATCGTTTTGTCCGTCACCACACCTGTTGTAACAATTGAAATGAATTTGAATGAGCCATTTGTATGAGTGTACGAACAGCCTCCTAAACAAACAAGATCAATAAATGACTTTTACTGCAAAGCAAATAGCCGACTTCCTGCACGGAGAAGTGATCGGCGATCCGGACACGGCCGTATCCACTTTTTCAAAGATCGAGGAGGGCAGACCCGGCACACTTACCTTTTTGGGCAATCCAAAGTATACCTCCTATATATACGAAACAACCGCCGACATTGTCCTGGTGAACAGTGATTTTGTGCCTGAAAAGCCGATCAGAGCTACCCTGATTAAAGTGGCCAATGCCTATACTGCACTGGCTACACTTATGTCGATGGTGGAACAACAGAGACCGGTGAAAGAGGGGGTCACGGCCCAGGGTTTTGTCTCACCAACGGCATCACTGGGAGAGCGTGTCTATGTGGGTGAGTTCGCATACATCGGTGAGCATACACGCCTGGGCAACGACTGTAAGATTTACCCCCAGGTCTATCTGGGCGACAATGTGCAACTGGGCGACAACTGTACGCTCTATCCCGGGGTGAAGATCTATCACGATTGTGTGATCGGCAACAATTGCATCATCCATGCCGGTGCCGTGATCGGAGCCGACGGATTTGGTTTCAGCAAACAGGAAGAGATCTACCGCAAGATACCACAGATAGGCAACGTGCTCATTGAGGATGATGTGGAGATAGGGGCCAACACCACCATCGATCGCGCGGTGATGGGTTCGACAATCATCCGCCGTGGTGTGAAACTGGATAACCTGATTCAGATCGCCCACAACTGCGAGGTGGGTGAGAATACGGTGATGGCTGCCCAGGTGGGCATCGCCGGATCCACCAAGATTGAAGAGGGCTGCGTGATGGGTGGACAGGTGGGGGTCGCCGGCCACATCACCATCGGTAAAAAAAGTCAGATTGGTGCCCAGGCGGGCATCATCAGCAACACCAAAGCGGGCTCTGAACTGATGGGATCACCCGCCTTCCCGGTGAAAGGTTTTTACCGATCGAGTGTCATCCTGCCCAAGTTACCCGATATGTACCGCAAGCTGCATACCATGGAGAAAGAGCTGGCCGAGCTGAAGAAAAAACTTGCCGAAATCGATTAGGCGCCCTGCATCGTTTGCTCCGATCGCAAACATTTGCGACCAAAGAGCAGGAATTCCTGCTTTTGGTTGTATCTTTGCACACATAACCCGATAATGTGTAATTAAAATTGGATACAGTGAAACAGAGAACATTGCAAAACAGCTTCACCCTTCAGGGCATCGGACTCCACACCGGTCTTGACATCGTGGTCACCTTCAACCCTGCACCGGTTGATCATGGCTACAAAATTCGACGGGTTGATCTGGATGATCAACCGGTGATTGAAGCACTGGCTGAGCATGTGGTCAACACGCAACGTGGAACGGTACTTGGCAAAGGCAATGTCACGGTGAGCACCATTGAACACGGCTTTTCGGCACTCTATGCGCTGGGCATCGACAACTGTCTGATCGACGTGAATGCCTCCGAATTTCCAATCCTCGATGGCAGTGCCATCGCGTATGTGCGGGAAATACATAAAGTAGGCATCGTGGAGCAGGATAAAGACAAGGACTACTACATCGTACGCAACAAGATGGAGGTGTACGACCCCGAAACCGGCTCCAAGCTGACACTGCTCCCGGATGATGCCTTCTGCATCAACTCCTTCATCGAGTTCGACTCACATTACATACCCAACCAGTCGGCCACCATGGATTCGGTGACCAATTTTGAGAGCGAGATCGCCGCCTGCCGCACCTTTGTCTTTGTGCGCGAGATAGAGCAGCTGAGGAAAGCAGGGCTGATCAAGGGGGGTAACCTCGACAACGCCATCGTGATTTATGAGAAGAAGCTCACACAGAAGGAGCTGGATGACATTGCCGATGAGTTGGGGGTGCCACACCACAACGCCGAGGAGCTGGGATACCTGAACCATCGCAAGCTTGCGTTCCCCAATGAACCGGCACGCCACAAGCTGCTCGACATCATTGGCGACATGTCGCTGATCGGCAAGCCGATCAAGGGCCGTCTGATTGCCCACAAGCCCGGACACAAGATCAACAACCAGTTGGCGCGGATGATCCGTAAAGACATCAAATTGAACGAGGTGCAACCACCGGTGTATGATTTGAAAGCCGATCCGGTGATGGACAACAACCGCATCCGGGAGTTGCTTCCACACCGTTATCCCTTTCTGATGGTGGACAAGGTGATCCAGATGACCGACACCTTCATTGTGGGGGTCAAGAACATCACCACCAACGAACCCTATTTCACCGGTCACTTCCCGCAGGAACCGGTGATGCCGGGCGTCCTGCAGGTGGAGGCGATGGCGCAGACCGGTGGACTGTTGGTGCTGGCAAAGCTGGACGAACCGGAAAGATACTCCACCTATTTCCTGAAGATCGACAATGTGAAGTTCCGCCACAAGGTGGTGCCGGGCGACACCATCCTCTTCCGTGTGGAGCTCACTTCCGAGATGCGCAGGGGCATCGCCACCATGCGTGGCCTGGCCTTCATCGGTGACAAGGTCGTTTCAGAAGCCGATTTCACCGCACAGATCATCAAAAACAAATAGAATCAACCGAAAGATACTTTTATGAGTAGCATATCATCGATGGCTTTTGTACACCCTGAAGCCAAACTGGGAGAAAACGTGATCGTTGAACCCTTTGCCTACATCGACGCCAATACAGAGATTGGCGATGGCACACGTGTGATGACGCAGGCAACCATTCTCTCTGGAGCCCGCATTGGTAAAAATTGTATCATCTTCCCCCACGCCACCATTGCCGGCATCCCGCAGGATCTGAAGTTCCAGGGAGAGGAGACCACAGCCATCATAGGTGACAATACCACCATTCGTGAGTGTGCCACCGTGAACAGGGGCACCGCCTCCAAGGGATACACCAAGGTGGGCAACCACTGTCTGATCATGGCATACAGTCATGTGGCACACGACTGTGAACTAAAAGACTATGTGATTCTGGGCAACACCACACAACTGGCCGGTGAGATCGAGATCGACGACTATGCCATCGTGAGCGGCGGTTCGCTGGCACATCAGTTCACCAAGATCGGACCCCACGTGATGGTACAGGGTGGTTCAAAGATCGCCAAGGATATTCCTCCTTTCGTGATGGTGGGTCGCGAGCCGATCTCCTACGTGGGGCTCAACATTGTTGGGTTGCGACGCAGGGGTTTTACCAGTGAGCGGATCAACGGCATCCAGGAGATCTATCGGACACTTTATACCTCCGGTTACAACATCTCACAAGCCGTTGAGCGCATCGAGCAGGATCTCCCTGCAACGGATGATCGTGAGCTGATCCTCAACTTCGTTCGTTCCTCGAGCCGCGGCATCGTACGCAGCAACATGGAGGGCTGATCATGTCGACTCTGAGACTCCCCGCGGAGTGGTACCCACAGGAGGGTGTGATGCTCACCTGGCCCCATCGTGACAGCGACTGGGCGCCCATGCTGGAGGAGGTGACAAACTGCTATGTGGCCATCTCAAAAGCGATCCTGCAACGCGAAAAACTATTGGTGGTGGTACCTCCGGGGGAGGATGTGACCCCATTTTTCTCAGAGGAGGAACAGCGCAACCTGTTTGTTGTAGAGATCGCCTCAAACGACACCTGGACACGCGATCACGGACCCATCACCCTTTTTCAGGACCGCACCCCGGTGGTGGCCGATTTCGGGTTCAATGGCTGGGGACTCAAGTTCGCTGCCGACAGGGACAACCAGATCACCCGACAGCTGTTTGAGAGTGGGATTTTTGATGCTTCGGCTACCTACTGCAACCGGCTCAACTTCATCCTGGAGGGGGGCTCCCTGGAGTCGGACGGCGAAGGCACGCTCCTCACCACCTCGGCCTGTCTGCTGGCACCCAATCGCAACCAGCCCATGACACAGCAGGAGATAGAAGGTGCACTGAAAGAGATGCTGGGCGTCGACAGGGTGCTCTGGCTCAACAATGGCTACCTGGCAGGTGATGATACCGACAGCCATGTAGATACGCTGGCCCGCTTCTGTGCGACAGATACCATTGCTTATGTGCAATGTGACGATGCGCACGACGCCCATCATGAGGCACTCAGGGCGATGGAGCAGGAGTTGCAGACTTTTGTGACAAGCTCAGGTGATCCTTACCGGCTCATTCCCCTGCCCATGGCGGATGCCGTATATGATGATGAGGGGCAACGTCTGCCGGCAACCTATGCCAACTTTCTGATCCTGAACGATGCGGTGCTGATTCCATTTTATGGTACCAGCAAAGATGAGATGGCACGTCGTCAACTGCAACTGGCGTTCTCCGACAGGGAAGTTGTCGGCGTGGATTGCACCCCCCTGATTCGGCAGCATGGCTCGTTGCACTGCATTACGATGCAGTTGCCGAAGGGTTCGTTGAACATAAACAGTAAGTTCACGGTTCATAGTTCATAGTTTATAGTTCACGGTTCATAGTTTATAGTTCACGGTTCGTAGTTCATAGTTCAAGGTTCAAAGTTCTTAGTTCACGGTTCACGGTTCACGGTTCATAGTTCGTAGTTCATAGTTCACGGTTCAAAGTTCAAAGTTCAAAGTTCATAGTTCACGGTTCAAGATTCCTGATCCCTTGAACATCGAACTACAAACTACAAACTACAAACTACAAACTATAAACTACAAACTACAAACTACAAACTATAAACTATAAACTACAAACGTACAAACTTACCAACTTACTAACCTACTAACATACAAACGTTCTCAAACCAACAGAGATGAAGACAGGAATCATTCAACAGGCGAACAGCGGCAATTGGGAGGAGAATGTCTGCCGGCTGGAGTCGAAGATCAGAAACCTTGCCGCTCGGGGTGCGGAGCTGATCGTTTTGGAGGAGTTGCACAACGGTCTCTATTTCTGTCAGACAGAAGAGACAAACCTGTTCGACCAGGCTGAGACAATCCCCGGTCCTTCCACCAACCGGTTTGGGAAACTGGCGGCAGAATTGCAGGTGGTGCTTGTGCTATCACTTTTTGAAAAACGTGCTGCCGGCCTCTATCACAACACGGCTGTGGTCTTAGAAAAGGATGGTTCAATTGCAGGTCTCTATCGGAAGATGCATATCCCCGATGATCCGGCTTATTATGAGAAATTTTACTTTACCCCGGGTGACCTAGGATTTCAACCCATCGATACCTCAGTGGGACGTCTTGGCGTGCTGGTATGCTGGGATCAGTGGTACCCGGAGGCTGCCCGGCTGATGGCGCTGGCGGGTGCCGAACTGTTGATCTATCCCACCGCCATCGGATGGGAGTCGTCAGACAACCATGATGAGCAACAAAGACAAAGGGATGCCTGGATTACTATTCAACGTGGACATGCGGTTGCCAATGGCCTGCCGGTAATCGCGGTAAACCGCACCGGAAGCGAAGCCGATCCATCTTCCCAGACAGGTGGTATCCGCTTTTGGGGAAGCAGTTTTGTGTGTGGTCCACAGGGTGAGATGCTCTGGCAGGCCGGCACCGATGAGGAGGTCGAACAGGTTGTTGATATCGACAAGCAGCGCACGGAGAATGTGCGACGATGGTGGCCCTTCTTCCGCGACAGACGAATCGATGCCTATGGTGGGCTGACCCGCCGCTGGATCGATCAATAAAAAAAGAGTGGCCTTCCCCTTCGGGAAGGCCACTGACATTGTTGCACCCTATAACCCTTTATCTCCTTCCGGAACTCCTTCCGGAGCTGCTGTTCTCTCTGGTAGTGCTACTGCCCGATGAAGAACGGGTGGTAGAGTTGTTGCTGCGGGTTGTACTTTGCGTGTTTACCGAACTGCTTCTGTTGCTGGAGCTGCTCCTCTGCTGTGTTGCAGAACTGTTACGTGTGCTGCTCGTGCTGCTGCGCTCCGGGGTTGCACTACTGTTACGTGTAGTAGTCGGTGTGCTACGTGTGGTAGTCGGAGTACTTCTCGTAGTAGTCGTAGTAGTCGGAGTGCTCTCACCTCGTACCGTTGCATTTCGGTTGGTGGTGGTAGTGCTTCTATTGGCAGGTGCAGTGGTTGACTGACGTGTCGTACCGGTGCTACGTTGCGGTGTGCTTACTCCGCTATTGCTTCGGGTTGTGCTCTGGGTACCCACTGTGCCAGTGCGGTTGGTGTTGCGCGGGGTGACCGCTTCTCTGGTTGTGGTCGACCTGCCGGTGGTTGCATCGGGACGATAGACTTGTACCGCACTGTTGCTTACTCGCGAAGAGGCTCTTCCGGAACGGTTTGTGGTGCTCTCCAGTCTTCGTACCGTGGCTGTCCTGCCTGTCTCACGCCGGTAGTCGGAGGCACTGGGTCCGCTGTAATAACGGTTGTCGTTGTATATGTATGTGTTGTTGATGATGGTGGTCCTGTTGTAGATCGCCGGGCTGTAACGATTGTAATGGCGGTGCATGTTGCGGTAGTACATGTACTTGTTGGGCAGGAAAGTCCAGTAACGGGCCGGCAGATTGATGTTGATGTTGATGTGGATGCCGGGGCCCATGGGTGCCCATCCGTAGTAGCCGCCGCCACTTCTCCAGCTGACCCAGGCAGGTGCCCACTCGTAGCCGGGAACCCAGGCCCACCCGTAGAAGTCATCGTAGTACCATCTGCCATAGTGGAAGGGTGCCCATCCCCAGGAGTAGTCGGAGACCCAGGTGTTGCCGTAGTCGGTCATCACCCAGTAGCCATTGGTGGCATAGGGGTGGAAGTTGCCTCCCACGTTGGGGATCCATATCCTGCCATGCGCATTGTGGTTGATCCATCTGCCGTGAGGTCTCAGCTCGTTGTAGAAGAGATTGAAGCTGACACCCCCGTTTTGGGAGTCGTCATACGCGTTGTAGTAGCCTTGTCCATCGTCGTAATTGTCGTAATATCCTCCCTGAGCGTAGGTGCTGCGGCTTGCGTAGCAGGAAGTCAGCATCAGTGCGATGGCTGTGAGGATGAGATGGATTCTTAATGCTTTCATATCTGTAATTATTAAAGGGTGTAACATCATTTGTTTAACACTATGACATTTTTTCTCCCGTTTGGTTTAACAATTGGACAGATATTTCAGCGATCAGTTTTCAGGGTTCATATTTCAGCAATCAGCAATCAGCAGTTGGCTATCCCTATGTGTGGTGAATTGTTTTTGATGCAAGGGTCTTGCTTTTCGAACGTCAAACTCCGAACTCTGAACTCCGAACCTCGAACCTCGAACTCTGAACCCTGAAGTTCGAACCTCTAGCTCCGAACTCTAAACGTCAAACGTCAAACGTCAAACTCTGAACCTCAAACTTTGAACTCTGAACTTCAAACTCTGAACCTCAAACTTTGAACTCCGAACTTCAAACTTCAAACTTCAAACTTTGAACTTACTAACCTACTAACCTACCAACTAATTGACTTACGAACGTTTTACTTAAATACCTGGTCGATGCCGGAGAAGCCCATGAAAGCCATTGCCATGATGCCCGCAGTGATCAGTGCCACCGGGATACCCTGAACAGCCTTCGGTATTTTGGTGAGTGCCAGCTGTTCGCGGATGCTCGAGAAGATGACCAGCGCCATGGCATAACCAATAGCGGTTGCCACTGCATAAACCACCGACTGGAGCAGGCTGAACTCTTTTTGGATCACCAACAGTGCCACACCGAGGATGACACAGTTGGTGGTGATCAACGGCAGGAAGACGCCCAGTGCCTGGTAGAGTGAGGGCGAGATTTTTTTCAGGATGATCTCCACCATCTGCACCAGAGCGGCGATCACCAGGATAAAGGAGATGGTCTGCAGGTACTGCAGGTGAAAGGGTTCGAGGATCCCTTTTTGTAGCAGAAAGGTGACGATGGTGGCGATGGTGAGCACGAAGGTGACGGCCAGTCCCATACCGATGGCCGTGTCCACCTTCTTTGAGACACCCAGGAAGGGGCAGATGCCGAGGAATTGAGACAACACCACGTTGTTGACAAAGATGGCTACGATGATGATTCCGATATATTCCATGATCAAAAGTTTCTTTGTTGGTTAAGCCTGTTTGTGTTGTATTTTGTTGAAGAGCGCGATGAGGTAGCCCAGCACAATAAAGGCTCCCGGAGCCAGTACGAAAATCAACGACCCGAATTTGTCGGGAAAAATCGCCAGTGAGAAGATCTTGCCGGTGCCCAGCAGTTCGCGTGATGCACCCAGCAGGGTGAGTGCCAGGGTGAAGCCCATACCGATGCCCACCCCGTCGAAGATGGAGGAGAGCACGCTGTGCTTGGAAGCAAATGCTTCGGCACGTCCCAGCACGATGCAGTTGACCACGATCAGCGGGATGAAGATGCCCAGGCTGTCGGCCAGCGCCGGCACGTAGGCGTTCATCATCATCTCCACGATTGTCACGAAGGTGGCGATCACTACGATGAATGCCGGGATGCGTACCATGTCGGGGATCACATTCTTCAACAGTGCGATCACCGCGTTGGAGCAGATCAGCACGAACATGGTGGCCAGTCCCATGCTCATCCCGTTGATGGCAGAGCTGGTGGTGGCCAGTGTGGGACACATCCCAAGCAGCAATACGAAGATGGGGTTCTCCCTGATGATGCCGTTGACCAATATCTTCACTTGTTTATTCATTGTCGGATCCTCCTTCGTTTGTCGTTACTTCCGTTTCCTCCTCCGTTGCAGTCGTTGCGCCGGACCAGACATCCTCCCTGCTGCCGTTGTAGGCCGCATAGGCCCTGTTCACCGCTTCCAGAAAAGCGCGTGAGGTGATTGTGGATGCGGTGATGGCATCCACGTCACCTCCATCCTTGGTCACTGCAAGCAATCCTTCTGAGAGATCCCTTCCGATCACCGACTGTGAGGGTTGTGTGGCATCGCGGAACCACTCCGTCATCTTGGATCCCAAACCGGGTGTCTCGGCATGTTGCAGCACGGCATAGTTGACGATCCGGTGCGCCATGTCGAAGCCCACCATGACTTGTACGTTGCCGCTGAAGCCGTTGTTGGAGTAGCTGTTGATCGCAAAGCCCACCAGCTCGTCACCCTGCTTGGCAGGATAGACCAGCAGCGAGTCGCCGTTGTCACCGGCCATCCGGTAGGCCTCCGCCACCGGGTCGTTGTCGAAGGCAGGCACCACCTCGCGGATGGCGTGCTGCAGTTTCATTGCCTTTGCTTCGGCAATGGGTGTCGCAGTCATCTTGTTCACCTGTGCCAGCAGTATTGCCACGGTGAGACAGATGAGCGAGAGCGAAAGGAACATGTTCCTGAATGATGATTGTAGTTTAGCCATGTTTCACTGCCTCCCCGAATCGTTTAGGTGTGGTATAGGTGTTGATGAGCGGTGTAAAGGCGTTCATCAGCAGGATGGCGAACGAGATCCCCTCGGGGTAGGCACCCCAGAGACGGATTGCCACCGTGATGAAGCCGATGCCGGCACCAAAGATGATCATTCCCTTGTGGGTGAGTGGCGAGGTGACATAGTCGGTCGCCATGAAGACCGCTCCCAGCATCAGTCCCCCCGAGAAGAGGTGGATCAGCGGGTTGTATTGCGGCAGGGGGTCGATCAGGAAGAGGATGCCGGTGAAGAGCGCCACGGTAGCCAGGATGGTGACAGGTATGTGCCAGGTGATCACCTTTTTCCAGAGCAGGTAGACAAGACCCAGCAGCAGCGCCGCGGCACTCATCTCTCCCAGTGAGCCGGCTTCAAACCCCAGGAACATCTGCTGCAAAGCAGGCAGTGTCTCGGGGGCATGCTTCAGCAGCCCCAGCACGGTAGCCGAGCTGACGGCGTCGGTGGCAGATTCTGCCAGTGCCGTGGCGGGCCAGCTGGTCATCTGTGCCGGAAAGGAGATCAGCAGGAAGATACGTCCCGCGATGGCGGGGTTGAAGATGTTGTTGCCCAGTCCCCCGAAGGTGAGCTTCACCACGCCGATGGCGAAGAGGGCACCCAATGCCAGGATCCATATCGGCAGGTTGGAGGGGACATTGAAGGCAAGCAATACGCCGGTGAGGATGGCCGAGCCGTCGAGGAGGGTGGGCTCCTTCCTCATGACATACCGCGTGATCAGGTATTCAAAACCCATGCAGAAAAGCACCGAAAGGGCGGTGATCAGCAACGCGTCGAGTCGGAAAGTATAGAGTGCCACCAGAAATGCCGGTATCAGTGCCACCAGCACGGCAACCATGTTTTTCTGGATGGTGTCGCCGCTGTGCACATGCGGCGAGGGTGATACGATCAGTTTTTGTTCCATAATCAGATTTCTCCCTTGGTGTTAATTTTTTCTGGCCCTGATGATGCCGTTCACCTTGCCCTTGCCCAGACGGATGTAGTCGAGCAGGGGCCGGTCGGCGGGACAGGTGTAGCTGCAGGAGCCACATTCGATGCAGTCGGTGATGGCGTTCTTTTCTGCTTTGTCCCACACCTCATACTCGGTGAGGTTCATCAGCAAGGTGGGGTTGAGTCCCATGGGGCAGACCTGCAGGCACTTGCCGCAGCGGATGCAATCTTTCATCGCCCCGCGTTTGGCCTCCAGTGTGGGCACGATCAGGATGCCCGAGGTGCCTTTGGTGACCGGGATGTCGATCGATGCCAACGCCTTGCCCATCATGGGGCCACCGCTGATCACCTTGCCGGTGCTCTCCGGCAATCCTCCGGCAGCATCGATCAAGGTAGAGAGTGATGTGCCGATGCGGGCTCGCAGGTTGCAAGGGCGCTTCACTTCCTTGCCGGTGACGGTCACCACCCGTTCTACCAGCGGTTTGTTTTTCTGTACCGCCTCGTAGACGGCAAAAAGTGTTCCCACGTTCTGCACCACCGCCCCCACCGAGATGGGAAGTGCTCCGGAGGCTACCTGACGACCGGTCAGCGCGTCGATCAGCTGTTTCTCGCCTCCCTGCGGATACTGCACCTTCAGTGGCTGTACCTCGATGCCTGGAAAGGCTTTTGCTTTTTGCGTGAAGCGTGCCACCGCATCCTTCTTGTTGTTCTCGATGCCGATGATGGCTTTCTGCACATGGAGCGCTTTCATCACCAGCGTGATGCCCACAAGTATCTCGTCGCTCTTCTCCATCATCAGCTGATGGTCGGAGGTGAGGTAGGGCTCACACTCCACCCCGTTGATGATCAATACCTCCGCCTTCATGCCGGGAGGAGGTGTCAGCTTCACATGGGTGGGGAAGGTGGCACCACCCATGCCGACGATGCCGGCGGCAGCGATCTTCTCCAGGATCTCTTTCGAGGTGAGGGTGCATTCGGTGACCAGCTTGTCCGACCGGTCGATCTGCTCTTCCCACAGATCCTCCTCCACATTGATGAAAACGGCGTCGCGTTTGTACCCACTGGCATCGAGTGCCTTGTCGATCTTCAGCACCGTGCCGGAGACCGATGAGTAGATCTGTGCCGAGACAAAACCGACGCTCTTGCCAATGAGGGTGCCCACCTTCACCTTGTCGCCTTTCTTGACGATCGGTTGGCAGGGAGCACCGATGTGCTGCGAGAGCGGTATCACCACCTGTGCGGGAATGGCAACGGGTTGTATGGCCATACCTGCGGAGAGCTTGTTCTCTTTCGGATGGATCCCGCCGATACGAAAACTCTTTAACATATGTTTCTTCTTATGCGGTTACGGTTGCTGCTTCCTCCATGGCTGCGGGAGGTGTCTCCTTGCGGGGTGGGAAGTTGAGCTCCAGGATGGAGTGGGTGGGACAAACCACCACACACTTGCGGCAGAGACGACACTTGTCGTCGTCGATGTATGCCAGGTTGTTTTCAATGGTGATTGCCTCATGGGGACATGCCTGCTGACATTTGCTGCAGCTGATGCAGGCGACATTGCATGCTTTCCTGGCCACGGCACCCTTGTCCTTGTTGACACAACTCACGTAGATGCGACGCGACTTGGGGCCCTGCTTGCGCAACTCGATGATATCCTTGGGACAGGCTTTCACGCACGCACCACAGGCGGTGCATTTGTCTTCCACCACCTCGGGGAGCAGTGTCAACGGGTTGATGTGGATGGCGTCGAAGGTGCAGGACGCTTCACAGTCGCCCAGACCCAGACAACCGAAGGAACAGCCGGTATCACCCCCATAGAGTGCCGCAGCGATGGCACAATTGGAGACGCCATCGTAGTGATTGAGACGGGGACGCTCCTCACAGCTTCCGCTGCATCGTACCACCGCCAATTTCTTTACAGTCTTGGATGCGCTCAGTCCCAGAATAGAGGCTACCCTCTCCATGGTAGCCTGCCCCCCCACGGGACAGTTGAGCTCTTCCAGCGAGTCGGCTCCCACACAGGCAGCCGCAAAAGCTGCACAGCCGGGGAAGCCGCAGCCACCACAGTTGGCTGCGGGCAGGGCGTCCTGTACCTCCTGGATACGGGGATCCTCCTCCACTTTAAACTTCTGACTCACCAGATATAGGATGCCGGCACTTCCGGCACCAATGGCACCCAGTGTGGCTACGGCAGTAAGGATTACACTCATAATTGCTGATTAATTGTTTTTTTTAATACTGAATTGAAAGGTGTGTGCCATGTGGTTTCGCAACAGATAGAGAAGCAGGTAGTAGGGTGCCAGTGCCAGCAGGGCGCTGAGCGCCGCTTCTGTCTCGCTGAAGTGCCAGTAGGTTGTGGTTAGTACAAGCATGGCGATGAGGATGATCAGCGGCAGCAGGAAGGCCCAGAGGACCGCTTTGTAACCGATCGATTCTTTTCCTTCAATGACAACCTGTTCATGCAGGGTGTATGCACCGGAATAATCGGTGAGCTCCACAAGCTTCTCCTTCGAGTCGGTAGCCATGCAGGCACCCTTGGCGTGGCAGCTGCTGCAGGCGGACTCTTGCAGGATGCGCACGGTGATCTTCTCTCCGTTTATCTGCTCGATGACTCCCTTGTGTGTGATCATGAAACGATGGTTTTTTATGACGTCTCTTCTTCTCTTTCCAATGGTCCTGCAAAGTTAAGGATTATTTTCGGGAATAGTGTCGCATTTGTTGAACTAAAAGCTTCTCAAATTGTTTATGCCGCTTCCACCGCTTCGTGCCCTGTCCGATCGCCGTTCCGCTATGTGGAAGGCATTGAAACGGACCCTTGCGGCACCTCCGCGGGCGACCTTCACCGTTGCATCCGCAACACCCACCAATAAATATCCCCTGTTGAGCTGCTTCATCCTCTTTTTCGTTGTCTGCGGGCGAACATTTAGGTTCCCAAATTTGTTAAAAAGTGAAATTGCAGCTTTACGCAACCATATTAAACAAAACATATCTAAACCGCTTAATCAGTATGATTTTCGACATTGAAATGATTCGCAGGGTCTATGCCAATCTGCCCGAAAGGATCAAAAAAGCCAAAGAGAACCTGCAGCGTCCGCTGACACTCACCGAGAAGATTCTTTTTTCCCATCTATCACCCGGTGTGCCGGTACTCAACTACAAGCGTGCCTCCGACTACGTCGATTTTGCCCCCGACAGGGTGGCGATGCAGGATGCCACCGCACAGATGGCACTCCTTCAGTTGATGAACTCGGGTCGCACCAGCGTGGCTGTACCCTCTACCGTGCACTGTGACCACCTGATACAAGCCTACCACAACGCCAACAGTGACCTGGAGACCGCCAACATCACCAACCGTGAGGTGTTCGAGTTTCTGCGTGATGTATCCAACCGGTATGGCATCGGCTTTTGGAAGCCGGGTGCGGGAATCATCCACCAGGTGGTGCTGGAGAACTATGCTTTCCCGGGAGGAATGATGGTGGGCACCGACTCACACACGCCCAATGCCGGTGGTCTGGGAATGATTGCCATCGGTGTGGGTGGTGCCGACGCGGTGGATGTGATGGCCGGCTTGCCCTGGGAGTTGAAGATGCCGAAGCTGATCGGTGTGAAGCTCACCGGAAGACTCTCCGGCTGGAGCGCACCCAAGGATGTGATCCTCAAGTTGGCCGGCATCCTCACTGTGAAGGGAGGCACCAACGCCATCATCGAGTATTTCGGTGAAGGAGCTGCAACCCTCTCTGCAACGGGCAAAGGAACAATCTGCAACATGGGTGCCGAGGTGGGTGCCACCACCTCCATCTTCCCCTTCGACGAGAAGTCGGCACAATATCTGGAGAGTACCGGTCGCAGAGATGTGGCCGAGGAGGCACGCCGCATCATGGAGCATCTGCAGCCTGACGCCGAAGTACTGGCCGATCCAGCACGCTACTATGACCAGCTGATCGAGATCGATCTCTCGGAGCTGGAACCACACATCAACGGACCTTTCACGCCCGATGCCGCCTACACCATCTCGCAGTTTGCCGAGGTGGTGCGCAGGAACAACTACCCGCGCAAGATGGAGGTGGGCCTGATCGGCTCCTGTACTAACTCCTCCTACGAAGACCTCACCCGTGCGGTCTCCATTGTGAAGCATGCCAGGGAAAAGGGGGTGCCGGTGAAGGCACAATTCCTCATCAACCCCGGCTCGGAGCAGATACGGTATACTGCTGAGCGCGATGGCATCCTCGATGAGTTCGAAAAGGCGGGTGCCACCATCATCGCCAACGCTTGCGGTCCCTGCATCGGCCAGTGGAAACGCGATGACGTGGCGGAGAACAGACCCAACTCCATCGTCACCTCCTTCAACCGCAACTTTGCCAAGCGCAACGACGGAAATCCCAATACCCATGCCTTTGTCACCTCTCCCGAGCTGGTGGCGGCACTCACCATTGCCGGTGATCTCTGTTTCAACCCGCTCACCGACACGCTGCTCAACGAACAGGGTGAGGCGGTGCGGCTGCCAGAGCCGAAAGGGTATGAGATGCCACCCCTGGGATATGAGGTGAAGGATGCCGGTTACCTGGCACCCACGGCTGATGGTGCCGTAGAGGTATCAATCGACCCGCAGTCGAACCGACTTCAGAAACTGGAGCCTTTCTCCGCCTGGGATGGCAAGGATTATACCAACCTGCCATTGCTCATCAAGGTACAGGGCAAGTGTACCACCGATCATATCTCGATGGCCGGTCCCTGGCTTCGTTACCGCGGTCACCTCGACAACATCTCAGACAACATGCTGATAGGTGCGGTAAACAGCTTCAATGAGCAGACCAACGCGGTGCTCGACCCGGAATCGCTGACGTACATGACTGTGCCGGCATTGGCCCGCAAGTTCAAGAGCAAGGGCGTGGGTTCCGTTGTGGTAGCTGAAGAAAACTATGGCGAAGGATCCAGTCGCGAGCATGCTGCCATGGAACCGCGTCACCTCAACGTGAAGGTGATCCTGGTGAAATCGTTCGCCCGCATCCATGAGACCAACTTGAAGAAACAGGGGATGCTCGCACTCACCTTCGTCAACAAGGAGGATTTCGACAAGGTGCAGGAACGCGACAAGATCAGTGTGGTGGGCCTGACCGACTTTGCACCCGGCAAGCACCTCATCGTCGAGCTGTTGCATCCCGATGGCACGAAGGAACGCTTCGAGGCCGCTCACACCTACAATGAGCAGCAGATCGAATGGTTCAAGGCGGGCAGCGCGCTCAATGCGATGAGTAAATAACCGAACCCAAACGAAAGAACCATGCAGAGATCGATACAGCGCGAACAACACCCGGTAACCGACAGACCGGTGATCCCCTTTATCGAGGGCGACGGCATCGGCAAGGAGATCACCCCCCCTGTGCAGCAGATCATCAACGCGGCTGTGGAAAAAGCGTATGGGGGTCATCGCAGCATTGAGTGGCTCGAGGTACTGGCTGGCGAGAAGGCGTTCAACGCCGTGGGCAGCTGGCTCCCCGAGGAGACGATGGAAGCGTTCCGCACCCACCGTGTGGGAATAAAGGGACCCCTCACCACCCCCATCGGTGAGGGGATCCGCTCCCTCAATGTGGCATTGCGTCAGGAACTGGATCTCTATGTCTGTCTGCGTCCCGTGCGCTGGTTCAAAGGAGTTGCCACACCGTTGCTTCACCCCGAAAAGGTGCATGTGACAATCTTCCGGGAGAACACCGAGGACATTTACGCCGGCATCGAGTGGGCAGCCGGCACCCCTGAGTTGAAGAAGGTGCTCAAGTTCCTGCAGGAGGAGATGGGCGTGGCCAAGATCCGTTTTCCGGAGACCACTTCACTCGGTGTGAAGCCGGTGTCGCTGGAAGGTACGGAGCGACTGGTACGTGCCGCCATCGAGCATGCCCTTGAGAATGGATTGCCTTCGGTGACCCTGGTACACAAGGGGAACATCATGAAATTCACCGAGGGGGGCTTCAAGAAATGGGGATATGCGCTTGCCGAAAGGGAGTTTCCCGATCGCACCTTCACCGAACACAAGTTCCGTCAGATTGAGGCAGAAAGAGGACTGGAGCAGGCTGTGGAGGAGTACAACCAGGCAATCGCCTCGGGGAAGGTGTTCATCAAGGATGTGATCGCCGATGCATTCCTGCAGAACACGCTCCTCAAGCCGGAGGAGTATGCCGTGGTGGCCACCCTCAACCTCAATGGTGACTATATCTCCGACCAGCTGGCGGCCATGGTGGGGGGGATCGGCATCGCGCCGGGAGCCAACATCAACTACCTCACCGGGCACGCCATCTTCGAGGCAACACACGGCACCGCACCCGACATTGTGGGGAAGGGAAAAGCCAATCCCTGCTCCCTGTTGCTCTCGGGTGTGATGATGCTGGAATACCTGGGGTGGAACGAAGCCGCTGCGCTGATCACCGCCGCACTCGAGAAGCTCTTTGCGGAAGGGTATGCCACATCCGACCTGGCCCGGTTCATGGAGAGTGGAAAGGCACTCACCACCTGTGAGTTTGCACAGATGGTGACCGACACATTATCATAAATATGAGAGACCAAACAAACAAAATGGGTTTAATGACTGTTATCTCAACATTCTATAACCATTGCTTTCTCTTTCATTTACATAGAAAACTGACGAATCAACAATCAAACATATCCAAAAATGAACAATGAACAAATAACGAAAGTATTATCAGACTCCATTGGGTTCACCAGCAACATCGACAAAGAGCTTTTTACCAAGATGGGTGTGAAGCGTGGTCTGCGCAACGAAGATCACTCCGGCGTGCTGGCAGGACTCACCCGCGTGGGTGATGTGGTGGGCTATGAACGGCAGGAGGATGGAACCCTCAAGCCTGTACCGGGTAAGCTCTTTTACCGTGGCATGGACGTGGAGGAGCTGGTGAAGGGCGTGCAGGATGAGAACAGACTCGGGTTCGAGGAGACTGCTTTCCTGCTGCTCTCGGGACGACTCCCCAACAAGGAGGAGCTGGATGCGGTAAACAGCCTGATCGCGCACACAATGCCCCTGAACCATCTGGCCACCATGAACATCCTTTCACTGAAGGGGAAGAACATCATGAACATCCTGGCCAGAAGCGTGCTGGAGCTCTATGCCTACGACGAAAACCCCGATGACATCTCGCCCGACAACCTGGTACGCCAGTCGCTGAACCTGATCGCCAAGTTTCCCACCATCATCGCCTACGCCTACCAGGTGATGCGACACGATCAGATGGGTCGTTCACTGCACATCCGTCATCCCTACGAAGACCGCTCCGTGGCAGAGAACTTCCTTTTCATGATGAAAGGGCGCGACAATTACACCGAGCTGGATGTGAAGATCCTCGACCTGGCACTGATCCTGCATGCCGAACATGGCGGTGGTAACAACTCCACCTTCTCGGTACGTGTCACCAGCTCCACCGAGACCGACACCTACTCGGCCATTGCCGCCGGTATCGGTTCACTGAAAGGACCGTTGCACGGAGGTGCCAACATCAAGGTACAGGGGATGCTGGAAGACATGAAGCAGAACGTGGCTGACTGGACCAGTGTGGAACAGATCGATGCCTATCTGACAAAGATACTGAAGAAAGAGGCGTTTGACCACACCGGGTTGATCTATGGTATCGGACACGCCGTCTACACCGTGAGTGACCCGCGTGCTGACCTGCTGAAGGAGCAGGCACGCGAACTGGCACGTGAAAAGGGGCGCGAGAAGGAGTTTAACTTCATGGAGCTGATCGAGGAACGTGCCGTGGAGGTGTTCCTGGGCTTTAAGAAACAAACCGCCAAAGCACGCACCTGCATCAACGTGGACTTCTACTCGGGCTTCGTCTACGATGCCATCGGTCTGCCGGCAGAGGTGTTTACTCCCCTGTTTGCCATGGCCCGTATTGTGGGTTGGTCGGCACACCGCATCGAGGAGATGAATTTCGCCAGCAAGCGACTGATCCGTCCGGCTTACAAGAATGTGCGGGAGAGACAAGCATTTACACCCATCAACGAAAGATAAACGTACCGCATGCAGAAGATAAAAGTAACCCATCCGGTGGTGGAGCTGGATGGTGATGAAATGACCAGAATTATCTGGTCATTTATCAAAGAGGAGCTGATCCTTCCCTATCTCGACCTCGACATCAGGTATTACGATCTGAGCATCCAACAGCGTGATGCCACGGATGATCAGGTGACGATCGATGCTGCCGAGGCAATCAAGAAGTATAACGTGGGCATCAAGTGTGCCACCATCACGCCCGATGAGGAGCGGGTGGAGGAGTTCGGGTTGAAACAGATGTGGCGTTCGCCCAACGGCACCATCCGCAACATTGTGGGGGGTACCGTCTTCCGGGAGCCGATCATCTGCGCCAACATCCCCCGCTATGTGCAGGGATGGACCGAACCCATCATCATCGGCCGTCATGCCTTCGGTGACCAGTACCGTGCCACCGACAAGGTGATCAAAGGGAAAGGGAAGCTGACGCTCACCTTCACCGATGAGAAGGGTGAACAGACAAGCTGGGAGGTGTATGACTTCAAGGGCGACGGGGTGGCGATGGCCATGTACAACACCGACGAGTCGATCTACGGCTTTGCCCGTTCCTCCTTTCAGATGGCGCTTACCAAAGGCTATCCGCTCTACATGTCAACCAAGAACACCATCCTGAAGGCCTACGACGGCCGCTTCAAGGATATCTTTCAGGAGGTGTATGAGCAGGAGTTCAAGGAAGCGTTCGCGAAGGCGGGCATCACCTACGAACACCGGCTGATAGACGACATGGTGGCATCGGCCATGAAATGGAGCGGTGGCTTCGTATGGGCCTGCAAGAACTACGACGGCGACGTGCAGTCGGACACCGTGGCCCAGGGCTTCGGCTCGCTGGGGATGATGTCCTCCGTGCTGGTGACCCCCGACGGCCTGACGGTGGAAGCCGAGGCGGCCCATGGCACCGTGACGCGTCACTACCGGCAACATCAACAAGGCAAGGAGACCAGCACCAACCCCATCGCCTCCATCTTCGCATGGACCCGGGGACTGGCACACCGTGGCAAGCTGGACCAGAACCAGCCGCTCATCGACTTCTGCAACAAGCTGGAGCAGGTCTGCATCGAGACGGTTGAGGGGGGTGAGATGACAAAGGATCTGGCGCTGCTGGTGCATGGCTCTGATGCCCCACGCGACAGTTGGCTCACCACACAGCAGTTCCTGCAAGCACTGAAAAGGAATCTGGAGAGGAGTTTATAGTTTATGGTTTATAGTTTGTAGTTTGTAGTTTATAGTTTGTAGTTTATAACTTACAACTTATATCTTACAGCTTACAGCTTATATCTTATAACTTATATCTTACAGCTTATAGCTTTTTAATACGAATAAAAAAAAGGGCAGTCCGTGCGGGCTGCCCTTGCTATTTTGAAAACGAACGTAATTGGAAGTGTCAATCCTCTTTCTCCTGCTCCTCGTAGGCCTTGAGCAGCTTCTCCTGCACATCGGAGGGCACCAGCTCATAGCTGGCAAACTTCATGCTGAAGGAGGCCCTGCCACCCGAGAGGGAGCTGAGTGAGGTGGAGTAGCTGTTCATCTCCTTGAGCGGCACACGGGCTTTCAGTTTCTCAAACCCTTTCTCACTCTCCATGCCCATGATCATGGCACGGCGTCCTTGCAGGTCGCTCATCACATCACCCATGTAATCACCCGGCACGGAGACGGTCACGTCGTATACCGGTTCAAGGATCTTGGGACCCGCATTCTTGAAGGCGGTGCTGAAGGCGTTCCTGCCGGCCAGCATGAAGGAGATCTCGTTCGAGTCTACCGGGTGCATCTTTCCGTCATAGACGATCACACGCACATCACGGGCATAGGATCCGGTGAGGGGTCCCTGTTCCATGCGGGCCATGATCCCTTTCAGTATCGCCGGTAAGAAACGGGTGTCGATGGCACCTCCCACAATGCTGTTCACAAACACCAGCTTGCCCCCCCAGTCGAGATCAATCACCTGGGTGTCGCGGTTCTGCACTTTGAACTCCTGTCCATTGAAGCGGTAGATCTCCGGTATGGGCAAATCTTCGTTGTAAGGCTCCACGATGAGGTGCACCTCGCCGAACTGGCCGGCACCACCCGACTGTTTCTTATGCCGGTAGTCGGCACGGGCGGCCTTGGTGATGGTCTCACGGTAGGGTATCTTCGGTTCCAGGTATTCGATCTCGATCTTGTCGTTGTTCTCCAGACGCCATTTCAGGGTGCGCAGGTGAAACTCACCCTGACCCGAGACGATTGTCTGCTTCAGCTCTTTCGAAACCTCGACGATCCAGGTGGGATCCTCCTCTTTCATGCGGGTAAGCGCCTCACTCATCTTCTCCGAGTTGGACTCGTTCAGCGCACGGATGGCGCGGCGGTATCTTGGTTCGGGGTATTTGATGAAGTTGAACTGCTGGTCGGTACCCTTGGTGTTGAGTGTGTTGCCGGTGCGTACATCCTTCAGCTTCACTGCCGCACCAATGCTGCCGGCATGCAGCTCCTCTGCCTTGGTGCGTATTTGCCCTGCCACGGTGTAGAGCTGTGCCAGACGTTCTTTCGAGGAGCGGTTGCTGTTGTTCAGGTCGTCGCCCTCTTTCACGGTGCCCGACATCACCTTGAAGTAAGATACTTCACCGATATGGGGTTCAACGGTTGTCTTGAAGAAGAAGAGACTGGCGGGTGCAGAGGCATCGGGTTTCACCTCTTCTCCATCGCTGTTGCTGGGTGCAGGCATCTCGTTGGGTGAGGGGGCCACCATGTTCAGGAAGTTCATGATGCGGTGTACCGCCATGTTCTTCTCTGCGGAGGCGCAGAAGAGAGGAAAGAGGGTGTGTGAAAGCATGCCCTTGTGGATGCCGTCACGCATCTCCTCCTCGGTGAGCGAACCTTGATCGAAATATTTCTCCATCAACCCTTCGTCATTCTCGGCGGCTGCCTCAAGCAGTACCTGGTAATAGTCGGCGGCACGTTCCTGCTCGCTGTCGGGGATCTCCAGCACGTCGGGAGCAGTGGCTCCCGGTTTCCATTTGTAGAGTTTCTGTTTCAGCACGTCGACGATGCCGTCGAAGGTACTGCCGCTTCCTATGGGGTATTGCACCGGCACCACCTTGTTTCCGTAAAACTCACGCAGGCCGGCCAGTGTGTTGTCATAGTCCGCCTTGTCGTGGTCCATCTGGTTCACCAGCAATACCATCGGCTTCTTCAGTTCATCCACATAGCGGAATTGATTCACCGTACCCACTTCCACACCGTTGGCAGCATCAATGAGCATCAGTGCCATATCGGTCACATGGAGGGCGGAGATCACCCCACCCACAAAGTCGTCCGATCCGGGGCAGTCGATGAAGTTCATCAGCTTGTCTTTCCATTCATAGGAGAAAACAGTGGAGAAGACCGAATAGCCATAATCCTTCTCCACCGGGAAGTAGTCGCACACGCTGTTCTTCCCTTCCACCGATCCGCGTCGTTTTATGAGACCACTCTCGAAAAGCATTGCTTCTGCGAGGGTGGTCTTTCCAGATCCGGCATTGCCGATAAGGGCAATGTTTTTGATTTCATTTGTTTTGTAGACTTTCATACGATTTATTTGTTTGATATGTGATGGTATATTGATCTCACAACAGGTGTGGACGTGAATGAGGTTGCGTTCATCCCCGTTTGATGATTAGAGATTCATTCAGCGTGTCATATTCTCTTTCCGGTTAAAGCGATTACCTTCCCTTCTCCGTCCATTCAGAATCAACGAAAATGGCAGACAGGGGAAATGAAAATGACTTTGCATCGGCGTGAGACATGCAAAGTCAGACTGTCGTATTCAGCGCTGCAATTTATAAAAATTGAATGACAAAGTGAAATGGATTGGTTATGTTCTATAACATATCAGTCCGACACTGTCGGGTGAATGACACAGATAAACATTTGCACTTGTCAGTTGTTACTTATCCTATGGACACGACATGCACCAGCCAGTAATCAACGCTTCAAGTGTCGTTGCCATAAAAGCAATCCAACACCCTAAAAAGAACCCAATGGAATCCTATTTCAGTAGACCTGAAGAAGAGCTTTTGCATCAGTTCGGTGCGGATAGAAATACCGGACTAAACGACGAGGAGGTCAGGAAACGGCTTGAGACGTATGGTGCCAATGAACTGCAGTCGGCCAGACAAAAATCGGCAATGGCGATGTTTTTTGAGCAGTTCAAGAGCAGCATGGTGGTCATCCTGTTGATCGCAGCGATTGTCTCGGGGGTGATTGGGGTGATGCACCACGAAGGGCTGACAGAGAGCTTTGTGATCCTGGCTATCCTGATTGTCAATGCAGTCATTGGCATGGTGCAGGAGATGAAAGCACAGTCATCGCTCGAATCACTCAACAGGATGAGCGCTCCCCATACCAAGGTGCTGCGCGGGGGGCAGGTGGAGGAGGTGGTCTCCACTGCCATTGTACCGGGCGACATCGTGATCCTCGATACCGGTGACATCATCCCTGCCGATCTGCGGTTGCTGGAAGCGGTGAACATGAAGGTGCAGGAGTCGGCTCTCACGGGTGAGTCGGTGCCGGTGGAGAAGCACCACGGCTTGCTGGAGGCAGGTGAGGTGCCCCTGGGTGATCGTCACAACATGGCTTTTTCAACCAGCGTGGTGACGTATGGTCGCGGCCGTGGCCTGGTGGTGGCCACAGGCATGGAGACTGAGGTGGGGAAGATCGCGCACATGTTACAGCATACCGAAGCCACCGACACCCCCATGGGCAAACGGTTGCAGCAGCTGGGCCGCATCCTGGGTTATGTGGCCCTGGGCATCTGTGCACTGATCTTCGGTGTGGGGATTCTCTACGGAAACAACTGGCTGGAGATGCTGATGATGGCGGTGAGCCTGGCTGTGGCAGCCATCCCCGAGGGACTTCAGATCGTCTCCACCATTGTGCTTGCAATAGGTGTGCAGCGGTTGGTGAAGCTGAACGCCATTGTGCGCACACTGCCTTCGGTGGAGACGCTGGGCAGCACCACGGTGATCTGTTCCGACAAGACCGGCACGCTCACCCAGAACAGGATGACCATCGTGGAAGGGTGGAGTGGCGGCAACAGGATTGACTTCCGCAACGCACCACCGGCAGAAGAGCTCGACAAGGATGAGCGGATGTTGCTCGAGAGTGCGCTGCTCTGCACCGATGCCCATCTGAAAATCACGGAGGAGGGCAAGCATGAGACGGCAGGTGATCCCACCGAGACTGCCATCGTGGATGCAGCCCTGGCATTGAAGATGAACAAAAATGAGCTGGAACAGCAATACCCACGCCTGGAGGAAATACCCTTTGATTCTGAGCGCAAGCGGATGGCTACAATCAACCGCATGACGGATGAACAGTTGCGGGTGAACGTGAAGGGGGGTCTGGACGAGGTGCTGGCTGTCACCTCCCGGATTGTGATGCATGGCAAGGTGCGTCCCCTCACCGATGAGGATAGGGAAACCATCCTGGATGAAAACAGACGAATGGCGCAATCGGCGCTGCGTGTGCTGGCTGTCGCCTACCGCGATATGGAGGAAATGCCAAACGAGATGACTCCTGAAACGGTGGAGACCGACCTGGTGTTCATCGGGCTGCTCGGTTTGATCGACCCCGCCCGTCCCGAGGTGGTGGAAGCGGTGAAGAAGTGTCGTACTGCCGGCATCCGTCCCGTGATGATCACCGGCGACCACAAGGTGACCGCTGTGGCCATTGCCGATGAGATCGGCATCTTCCGGGAGGGTGACAGGGCCATCACCGGGAACGACCTGGCCGCGATCACCGACGAGGCATTGCGGCGCGATGTGAGGGACTATTCGGTCTATGCGCGGGTGGCCCCCGAGCACAAGGTGCGCATCGTGCAGGCCTGGCAATCGCAGGGCCAGATCGTGGCCATGACCGGCGACGGTGTGAACGACGCCCCGGCACTGAAGCAGGCCGACATCGGCGTCTCCATGGGGATCGTCGGCACCGAGGTGGCCAAGGATGCCTCCGATGTGATCCTCACCGACGACAATTTCGCCACCATCGTGGGGGCGGTGGAGGAGGGACGCCGCATCTACGACAACATCCTCAAGGCGATACAGTTCCTGCTCTCGGCCAACGTGGGGGAGGTGTTGCTGATCTTCATCGCTTCCATCTTCAATATCGGCAACCCACTCACGCCGATCCTGATCCTATGGATCAACCTGGTGACCGACAGCCTGCCGGCACTGGCCCTCAGCATGGATCCTGCCGAGAAGGATATCATGACGCGACGTCCCCGCGATCCCAAACAGGGATTCTTCACCAAAGGGATGATCTGGCGCATCATCTACCAGGGAGCCACCATCGGTCTCATCTCGCTGGCCGCCTACATGATCGGTATCAGGGATGGCGGACAGCCACTGGGACAGACCATGGCCTTCGCGGTGCTGGGCTTCTCCCAGTTCTTCCACATCCGCAATCTGCACTCCAGCAAACGTTCCTCCTTCCGCACCGGCATCTTCAGCAACCTGCCCCTGCTGGGAGCGATTTTCATTTCCGCATTGCTGCTGCTGGCGGTATTGCTGATTCCGTCGGTAAGCCGGATCTTCGGCGTGGTGCCGATGGACCGGATGCACTGGCTCTTTGTGGGGGCCCTCTCACTGGTGCCGATCGCGGTGGTGGAACTGGTGAAGATGATGGGTCTCAACCACTCGAAAGAGGAGTATTGATTCATCATCCGTTTGGATTGTCTTCGATTTTCCTTTATGTTTGTATGCCGGAAATGGCTTGACCTCCCCATCACACAAACCTGAGGATTGTCGCATGAAATACCATCGGCTCATTTTTGTTCTTCTCTGCCTCTCTCTGTCTGTCGCGCTGAGAAGCAATGCGCCACTCATCGTGGATCATTACTCCACCGACCATGGTCTGGCACATGAGACGGTGAACTGCGTGTTGCAGTCGAGTGACGGTTTTCTCTGGTTTGGCACCTGGTACGGTCTCTGTAGCTTCGACGGCCGGGAGTTCAGAACGTACAACAGCCGCAACAAGTTTCAGGCCGACATTCCCCCCCGCAAGATACAGGATATCCTGGAAGATCATTATGGCAATCTGTGGATCAAGACCACCGACCACAAGATCTATCTCTTCGACAAGAAGAACGAACAGTTTCATGCAATATTCAACTGGCTACCCAGATCCGTCACCCTTAACTCGCAGATCATCAAGATAACAGCTACCAATGAGGGGAGCTTCCTGATGCTTACCAAGAACAAGGATCTCTTACTGGCCACGCCGCTGCCACAAAGTCAGGCCGAGATCAGGTTGTTGCACCAGTCGACCATTCAGTCGGGTGATTCCAGACTGAGGCGCAACATTCTTTCCGAGGATGAGGCGTATGTCTGCTGGATTGGAATGGATTACACCATTCACGCTGTCAGAAAAAGCGACAAGCTGCACGCCAACGCGGTGGGTCTCCTGTCGCGACTGTCAGATGAGAACTTTGTGAACTGCCACCATGATGACCATGGGCGGTTGTGGTTGTTGAATGACCGGGGGGTGATATTCATCCTTCACCTGTCAACAGGAATCGTTGAGCAACACCCTCTGCCGGGAGGGAGTGGTGCCGTCACACACCTTATACCCGGTGACCGGAACGAACTCTTTGTGGTGATCAGGGGAAAAGGATTGTACAAGCTGGAGTTGCCTACCCGGAGGCTGACCCCGCTCTATCCGACTGATGCAGATGTCACGGATCTCCACCGTGACCAGCAGGGCCTGCTGTGGCTGGTAACCAGCGACAATAAGCTGGTAGCCTGCCGGCTTGAGGGGGAGGGCCACCATCTCTTTCATCTCGATGAGGGTGCGTCGGTCAATGAATCATTTCTTTGGAAGGATGCGGGAAGGTATGGCATGGTGGTGATCTCAAACGCCGGTTATCTCTATCGGATCGATCGCGAACGAATGGTGATGGATGCGGTTGCAGTTGATCCGGCACACGAACAACAGGAGAGGCTCCGCTTCTCCGATTGTCATTTCAATGAACGGGGTATCCTTTGGCTTACCTCATATGACCATGGGATCTATCAGGTCAGCTTTCCCGGCGAGCGGTTTCATTTGACGAACCCATTGGCCGCTTTTCATCCCACAACAGAAGCAGGACGTGATCAACTGGCCATCAAAACCCTGTTCAGGAGGAAGAATGGTGAGATATGGGTGGGCAACAGGGCTGAGGAGTTGTTTGTCTTTGCAGCGGATGGCACACTCAGGCAGTCTTTCACACGTGAGTCCTACCGCATTGGAAATGTCTATCATATCATGGAGGACAGGGAGGGCAGACTCTGGTTCTCCACCAAGGGGAGAGGCCTCGTGCGGGCAGTACCCGACACGGAGCAACCCACCGGTTACAGATTCAACAGATACCTCAATGAGATTGACAATGCGCGTTCAATCAGCAGCAACGATGTCTACAACACCTTTCAGGACAGCCGTGGCAGGATATGGGTTGCCACCTTCGGTGGCGGATTGAACCTGATTGAGGAGGAGGAGGGACGACTCCTTTTCAAGCACAAATACAACTCATTCTCAACCTATCCCTCCTTTGGTCAGTACATGGAGGTGCGCAACATCATCGAGGATGAAAGTGGAAGGATATGGGTGGGCACCACCGACGGCCTGCTCTCGTTCGATGGCGATGTCGTGTCAGCCGCCCAGATCCGCTTTGAGCAGTACCGGCACGACGGCAACATCAGCAACAACGATGTGTACAACCTCTATCGGGATCAATCGGGCGACATCTGGATGAGTCTGTTTGGAGTAGGGTTGATCAGGTTGCACCATTATGACGCGAAGGAACAGAAACCGGTGTTCAAAACCTACGGCATCGATCATGGCCTCAACAGCGATGTGATCCTCTCCATCATCGAGGATCAACAGGGCGACCTGTGGCTCTCCACCGAAAAAGGCATCTCCCGTTTCAACCACCGTGAGGAGGTGTTCCGCAATTTTGACAAGTATGACGGGCTGGACAGCTATTCCATGGAAGAGTGCAGTGCCCTCTCGGCCGACAACGGAACGCTCTGGTTTGGAAGCAGGGAAGGTGTTGTCTCCTTTCACCCCGACCAGATCGGTGACGACACGGTCAGCTATCCCACCTTCATTGTAGACATGGTGGTGTCGAACAAAAGGTATGAGGAGTGGAGCAGTGACAGCCTTTCGGTGAAGTACCTGGAGAAGATAACCTTAAAGCACCATCAGTCGATGTTCTCCATCGAGTTTGCCGCGTTGAACTATTACTCACAGAGCCATGTGCGCTACCGGTACATCCTGGAGGGGTATGAGAAGGAGTGGCACCAGGCTGACAGAAACAGGGTGGCCTCCTACACCAATGTGCCCCCCGGCAGTTACCGCTTCAGGGTGCAGACGCTGGATGACACCAATCCGGGTCTCACCTCGGAGAGGAGCCTGGCGATCAGGATCAAACCACCCTGGTGGCGATCATCCTGGGCTTATCTGATCTATACGCTCTGCTTCCTGGCATTGCTCTATTTCATACTGCGGTTTGTGTTTCTCATGATCAAGATGAAGAACGATGTCTACATCGAGCACAAGCTCTCCGAGCTGAAGATCAAGTTCTTCACCAATATCTCACACGAGCTGCGCACACCCCTCACGCTGATCAAGGGACCCATCCAGGAGCTCAGGGAACAGGAGTCGTTCTCGGAAAAGGGGCATAAGTACCTGCGTCTGATGGAGAAGAATACAAACTACATGCTGGATCTGGTGAACCAGATCCTGGACTTCCGGAAGGTGGAAAACAAGAAGATGCGCCTCCATGTCTCACCGGTGATGATCAACGAGATGTTGCAGTCACTCTGTGACGATTTTCTGCCGCTCTCGGCGGAGAAGATGATCAGCCTCGACTGCCATCTGCTGGAGGTGGAGCTGCTGGTATGGGCCGACAAGGAGAAAATGGAGATCGTGGTACGCAACATCCTCTCCAACGCGTTCAAGTTCACACCCTCGGGCGGGCGCATCCTGCTTACCTGCGGATTGTTGCAGGATCGGCAGCGATATTTCATCCGGGTGGAGGATACCGGCATCGGCATTGCACGGAACAAGCTGGGTGAGATCTTCGACCGCTTCTCTCAGAACGCCTATTATCCGGGTACCGGTATCGGTCTGGCGCTCTCGAAGGAGCTGGTCTCGCTTCATCATGGTACCATTCAGGTGGAGAGTCAAGAGGAGAAGGGTTCGATCTTCACGGTTGAGATGCCGCTGGGAAAGGATCATTTTGAGGGGTCGACGGTCGATTTCTACATGGACGACCTCTCCAGACCATCTGTTACGGTTGCAGCGGAGAGTGAGCTGCAGCCGGTGGATGAGAGCGACCAGCGGTCGGTTGTGGAGCGTGCCGCCCTTCCCTCGTTGTTGCTGATCGAAGACAACCGGTCGCTCTGTGACATGCTCAGGATGCAACTGGAGGATCAGTTCAATGTGGATGTCGCATACGACGGTGAGGAGGGATTGAGGAAGCTCCGTCTCAACAACCCCGACATCGTGGTCACTGATCAGATGATGCCCTCAATGAGCGGCACAGAGCTGCTGACCGAGATACGGAATGACTTTCAGATCAGTCACATTCCTGTGGTGATGCTCACGGCCAAGGATGACGATGATTTCCGTGTCGAAGCGTTCCATCTGGGGGTGAATGCTTTTATCACCAAGCCATTTCACAAGAAACACCTGGTCGCACGAATCGAACAGCTGCTCAATGAGCAGCGTCTCTTTCGCGAGCGACTGCGCAACAACGCACACCCCCTCACCGGTAATGGGGGCGATTACGATGCGTTTCTCATGCAAAGAGACATGGAGTTTATCGGTCATGTGACCCGTGTCATCGATGAAAACATGGAGGACAGTGATTTTAACATCGATGCCATTGCCGCTTCCCTGCACATCAGCCGTTCTGCATTTTTCAAGAAACTGAAAAACATTACCGGTCTGGCACCGGTCGATTTTGTGAAGGAGCTCCGTCTGAGCCGTTCGTTGGAGTTGATCAGGACAACAGACATGACTGTTTCGGAGGTCGCCTTTGCGGTGGGATTCAAAGATTCGGGCTATTACGGCAAATGCTTCAAGAAGAAATACCAGCTGACGCCGCGCGAATGGATGAGCCAGTATCGAAGCGGGGGTGTATGATCCGGGTACAAGGGCGACGTTGCTTCGTCCTTCCAGGGAAGGAAAGAGAGATGCGAAATGAAAGCCTATGATGATGAAGAATGATGTCGTACCAACCGGTGGCTGTGTGATCCTCCTCTTATGGTTGTTGTTGCTGCCTGCCGGAGCTGTCTCACAGAGTCAGACCCTCACTGTGCGCGACGGTTCCCTTGTGTATCATCCGGACAGCCTGGGCAACAGGGTGCCCGATTACTCCTATTGCGGATACAGGCAATCGGATCTACCCATACCCGCTGTTGCGAATGTGTTGTTTGTCCCGCATCAGCACGGCGATGCAACCGCCACCATCCGCAAAGCCATCCGCCATGTATCGTCTCTTCCCCCCAATGCGGAGGGATTCAGGGGTGCAGTGCTACTGGACAAGGGTCTCTTTACCCTGAGCGGCTCCCTCACCATTCATGCCTCGGGCGTGGTGTTGCGCGGCAGTGGGAAGGGAGAGACCATTTTGAGAAAAACAGGCGTGGAACGGGATGCCTCTATCCGTCTGGAGGGTCTGAATGATCTGGTTGTGACTGACACCATTGCCATCACAACCCCCTATCTACCGGTCAATGCCAGGATCATCCGTGTGGAAAACCCCTCCGGGTTGAAAGCGCAACAGCCGCTGTTCGTTTATCGTCCCTCCTCGCGCAAGTGGATTGAACGCCTGGGGTGTGATCATTTTGGTGGAGGCATCACCTATCTGGGCTGGAAGCCGGGAGAGATGGATCTCTATTGGGACCGTACCATCAAGGCTGTGAACGGCGACATGGTTGAGCTGGATGCACCGCTGACCATGACCCTTCGTGACGATGAAACCGATCCCATGCTGTTGTTGTACCGATGGCCGGGTCGTATCGCACGGTCGGGTGTTGAGAACCTGACCATTGAGTCGTCGTTTGATCCTGCCAACCCGAAGGATGAGGATCACTGTTGGACAGGGATCTCCATTGAGCACGCCATCGACTGCTGGGTGCGACAGATCCGTTTTAAGCAGCTGGCAGGTAGTGCCGTGATCATTCAACCCACAGGTACACAGATCACGGTAGAAGATTGCATCGCGACAGACCCGGTCTCTGAGATTGGGGGAATGCGCAGGAGCAGCTTTCTGACCATGGGGCAGTTGACTCTCTTTCAGCGCTGTTATTCGGAAGAGGGGGTGCACGATTTTGCCGCCGGTCATCTGGCCGCCGGACCCAATGCCTTTGTGCAGTGTGAGTCGAAAAATTCGCACGGTTTCAGTGGTGCCATCGACAGTTGGGCCACCGGTCTGTTGTTCGACAATGTGCACATTGACAGGGGCGACCTGCGTTTCACCAACCTGAGGCATCATTACAACGGCGCGGGATGGGCCACGGCAAACAGTCTGTTTTGGCAGTGTACGGCTGCCGAGATTGAGTGTTTCTCACCCGACAACGCAAATATTAACAGAGCATACGGCTGCTGGGCTCAGTTCTCGGGCGATGGCGAATGGTCCGAGTCGAACAGTCATGTCACCCCCCGCAGCTTCTTCTATGCCCAGTTGTCGGCGCGTCTCAACGAGGATCTCTCGGCGAGAGCCGATCTGTTGCCTGTTTCCACTGACGCTACCAGCAGTCCCACCATTGCCCAGGCTATGGAGCTGACGCGGGCGGCGGCGCTGCCTAAGGTCACCTTGCGGCAATGGATTGAAGCGAACATCGGAGTGGTTGATGCTGTGTCGGAAAAGCTCCCAACAACAGATCAGCTGCCCGCCGATGAGCCGGAGGAATGCCATCCCGCTGCCGCCAACGAACAGATACAAATCACCAATGGTCGCATTGGTTACCGTGACGCGTTGCTCACCGGTGGTGCCACCGGCGTGCAGTGGTGGAGCGGCAAGCTGAGGAGGCCATTGCTGGCAAGGGCATCGCTGCATGTCACCCGTTTTGTGCCGGGGCGTGAGGGGAGAGGGTTGACCGACAGGATTGATTCGGTGGTGGCTGAAATGAAGCGGAACCGGCTGATACTGTTGGATCACAACCATGGGCTGTGGTACGACCGCAGGCGTGACGACCATGAACGGGTGAAGCGGAAAGATGGAGAGGTGTGGGCTCCTTTCTACGAGCAGCCATTTGCCCGGAGTGGCAAAGGGATTGCCTGGGATGGATTGTCGAAGTACGACCTGACCAAGCCCAACAGATGGTATTGGTCCCGCTTGCAGGCGTTTGCCACTGCCGCCTCGGCAGAGGGGATCATGCTATTCAACCAGCACTACTTCCAGCACAACATTCTGGAGGCCGGCGCACACTGGGTAGACGCACCCTGGCGTACGGAAAACAACGTGAATGCGACGCAATTCCCGGAACCGGTCCCATTTGCCGGTGACAAAAGGATCTTTTTCGCCGCCATGTTTTACGATGTGACGCATCCCACCAGAGGGGCACTGCACCGGAACTACATCAGAGAGAACCTCAGTAGGCTTGCCGGTCATGGGAACGTGGTGCATCTGACCAGTGCGGAGTATACCGGTCCGCTCTCTTTCACCGCTTTCTGGATCGATCAGACGGATCAATGGCAGCGCGATACCGGTGAAGATGCATTGATCGGGTTGAGTGCAACCAAGGATGTGCAGGATGCCATCCTCTCCCACACCGCTCGAGCGGCAGTGGTCGATCTCATCGACATCCGATACTGGCACTACAAGGATGGCGGTGAGTTGTACGCACCTGGGGGTGGCCTCAACATGGCTCCCCGGCAGTTTGCCCGTCAGATGAAAGTGGGCAGGGTCACCTTTGATGATGTCTACAAGGCGGTGCTCAGCTATCGGATCAGTTATCCGGAGAAGGCGGTCACCTACTTTGCGCAGGGATATCAGGAGCAGGCCTGGGCCATTTTTATGGCGGGAGGGTCACTCCCCTGGCTCCCACCAGTTGATGACGACGCTTTTTTAAGGGATGCCTTTCGGATGAACAGCCACACGCATCAGAAGGGAGAGACCGACTACTATGCAATGGGAAAAAATGATATCGGAAAGATCATCTATTTCAATAGTGGCGGTGATGAGACGCTGATACCGCTTGCCGCGGGCATCTACAGGGTGAAGATGATCGACCCTGTGACAGGGCGTGTGACGACAGTAGTGGAATCGATCCCTGTGGTGCACGGCTATCCGGTAGCCCATCCAGAGAACCGGACGATCTATTGGTTTCAGAAGTTGGAGTAGGCTGCTGCCGCTGGTGATGACGATATGTTGTAAAACATAGATGTCAGTTTTTTCCATTCTATTACCAGAAAATTCCAGCGAAAAGGTGAGATATCTGTTAGGTTTGCATTGTGCAATCACCAGATTTTTGTCACCTGCCTATGAAAAGCGAGATCGATTATATTTCAGAGAAGAACACGGAATCCTGCATGCCGGATGGCTCTCCAGTCATACAGGGCGATGCGACAGAATCAATTGGCAGCCTGTATGACAGTTATGTACAGGTGCTCTTTAACTTCGGCTGTAAGATCACGTCCGACAGAGAGTTGGTAAAAGATTGCATCCATGATGTTTTTGTGAAGATCTATTACAAGCAGGAGGAGATGGGCCATGTGCAGCACGTCAAATCCTATCTTTTTGTCGCATTGAAGAACAAACTGTGCGACGAACTCAGAAAAAACAACTACTACACCGACAATGATGTGGAGGATTATCAGCTTGCCGGTGGCCAGAACGTGGAGGATGACTTCATCCACTGCGAAAAGGAGGCGCTCTGTTCCCGGAGTCTGAAGCGGTTGATGAACCGATTGTCCGTCAGGGAACGTCAGGCGATCACCCTCTATTATCTGGAGAACAGAAGGTATGAAGAGATCTCCCTGCTGATGGGAATCAACTACCAGTCGTTGCGCAATCTGATCTGTCGTGGCCTTGCACGACTCCGTTCCATCTCGCTGGAGAAATCACTTCAAATACAGTGAGTACATCCTGACGCCCCGGCCGTCCTCTTTGTACAACGCTACAAGTGTGAAAAGTGACGAATTGGCAATAACAAGGCTGCTGCTCAACGATCAGTTTCTGGAGTATGCCTGCAGCGACTCCGATACCCTGGGTGACTTGCTTAAACAGGATGAGATCAGCTCACTGGCTAGCAGCGAGGTTATCCGCGCAGCCAGGGAGATCATACTGAGGCAAAACCGGGATCTGGCTACACTGGACAGTGATGAATCGGAAGAGCTCAAAAATGCAATTCTTGCCACCCTTCACTCACCCGGAAATTCCGCCCCACATTGTTGAGTCCCCCCTCATCTCAGACTCTTCCTTATCGGTGACCCTCTCCGCATCATTCCCTTCTCTCTCGGGCAATCCGTTCACTCCTTTCAGCACTCCCAGTGAACCGGTTTCATTTTATCAATTCTTCAGAGATCGGCCGCTCCCGTTTAAATAAAATTTAAAAATTGCACAAAAAACGGGTTCGAGTGCAATCAAATCGTTTTTTTTTGCTATTTTTGAATGACAAAATGTACACACTCTTGCGTTCATTCCGAACCATCACCTTTTTTTTAGGTCATGAAGGGTTATCATCTATGGTGCATTTTTTAAAACTGGAATCTATGGAAAATATGAATGAGGCATTGACCTTACTGGTCATTGGCATGGTCATGGTGTTTGTGATACTCTTCCTGGTGGTAGGGGTGGGCAACCTGGTGATTGCGATCACAAACAGAACAATCAGTGAGACGACACCCGCGAAGGGTGCTGATCGGGGTCAAACGATTCAACCCCGCAAACTGGCTGCGATTGCTGCCGTGGTGGATGTGATCACCCGTGGGAAAGGAAGGGTCGACTCCATTGAGAAGCGATAACAAATCAAACAAATCAAACAATATTTTTATGGCAAAAGAGATTAAATTCAGTCTCCTTTACAGGGACATGTGGCAATCCTCAGGTAAGTATGTCCCCACGGTGGAACAACTTACCGAGGTGGCTCCCGCGATCATCGAGATGGGTTGTTTCGCCCGTGTGGAGACCAACGGCGGCGGCTTCGAGCAGATCAACCTGCTGTTTGGCGAGAACCCCAACAAGGCTGTGCGCGACTGGACACAGCCCTTCAACGATGCAGGCATCCAGACCCACATGCTGGAGCGGGGACTGAACGGCATCCGGATGAGCCCGGTACCCTCCGATGTGCGGCGGCTGATGTTTCGGGTAAAGAAGCAACAGGGCACCGATATTGCCCGTTCGTTCGACGGGCTCAATGATTCCCGCAACCTGAAGGACTCCATTGTGTTCGCGAAGGAGGCGGGCATGATCTCGCAGGCAGCACTCAGCCTCACCGTCTCACCGGTACATACGGTGAAGTACTACACCGACCTGGCTGAGACGCTGATCGGGATGGGTGCCGACGAGATCTGCATCAAGGACATGGCCGGTGTGGGTCGCCCCGCCACCATCGGGAGGATCATCAGGAAAATCAAGGAGAAACATGCCGATATACCGGTCACCTACCACGGTCATGCCGGTCCCGGCTTCCAGATGGCCTCCATCCTGGAGGCGGCCCATGCCGGTGCGGAATTTATCGACGTGGGCATGGAACCGCTCTCCTGGGGTACCGGACACGCCGACTTGCTGGCGGTGCAGGCGATGCTGAAGGATGCCGGCTTCAAGGTGCCGGAGATCAACATGAAGGCCTATATGAAGGTGCGGTCGCTCACCCAGCAGTTTATGGATGATTTCCTGGGTTACTTCATCGACTCAAAAAACAGGGTGATGAACTCGCTGCTGATCGCTCCCGGCCTGCCCGGTGGCATGATGGGCAGCCTGATGGCCGACCTGGAGAACAACCTCGCCTCGCTGAACCGCTGGAAGGTGAAGAACGGACAGCCGGAGCTGACACAGGATGACCTGATGATCAAGCTGTTCGACGAGGTGTCGCATGTATGGCCCATGGTGGGCTATCCTCCGCTGGTGACCCCCTACAGCCAGTATGTGAAGAACCTGGCGCTGATGAACGTACTGCAGCTTGAGAAGGGCAAGGAGCGCTGGTCGATGATCGCCGACAACATCTGGGACATGATCCTGGGTAAGTCGGGTAAGTTGCCCGGTGCGCCGGCGCCCGAGATCGTGGCGATGGCGAAGGAGCAGGGGCGCGCCTTCTACAACGGCAACCCGCAGGAACTCTACCCCGACAAGCTGGATGCGTTCCGTGAAGAGATGAAACAGCATAATTGGGAGCTGGGAGAGGATGAGGAGGAGCTCTTCGAGCTGGCGATGCATCCCGAGCAGTATCGTGCCTACAAATCGGGTGAAGCCAAGAAGGCGTTTGAAGCCGATCTGGCAAAGCGCAAGTCGGAGGCTATCGCACCGGCCGCAACTGCTGGTACCGCTGCAGCACCCGCCGCGAATCCTGCGTCAGAAGGGTCTTCGTTCATGCCCAAGCAGTTGGTGGTGAACGTGGACAACGAGGAGTTCGTGGTTAATATTTCCTACCCCGGAAGCAACAACGGTGGGTCACTGCCCGCCCCGAAGGATGCAGCCCCCGCTGCTCCCGTAGCCGCTGCTTCCGTAACGGGTGCAGTGCAGGAGGTGCTCTCACCCCTGGAGGGTAAGTTCTTCCTCACCAAGGAGTCGTCGGAGAGCCCGCTGAAAGTGGGTGATATGGTGAAGGAGGGGGACCTGATCGGCTACATCGAGTCGATGAAGACCTACAACGCGGTGGCTTCCGAAGTGAGTGGCAAGGTGATCGACATCTGCTTTGCCAACGGTGCCTCGGTCGACGAGGATGACACACTGGTTAAACTGCAATCGTGATGAGAGACATCTTTTCCAACATACTGGAGATGACGGGATTCAGCACCATGGGCTGGGAGACCGTTCTGATGTGGCTGATCGCCTTTGTGTTGCTCTACCTGGGCATCAAGAAACAGTATGAACCGCTGCTGCTGGTGCCCATCGGATTCGGTGTGCTGCTGGCTAACCTGCCCGGGGCAGGACTGGGCATTGTGGACACATCACTGGTACACAATGCCGACGGCAGCTACATGAGCCTGCTCGACATTGCCGACAAGCATGGGATCATGAATTTTCTCTATTTTGCACTGATCAAGACCGGTATCCTGCCCCCCATCATCTTCATGGGGGTGGGGGTGCTGACCGACTTCGGGCCGATGCTGCGCAACCTGAAGCTCTCCCTCTTCGGTGGGGCGGCACAGCTGGGCATCTTCTCGGTGCTGATCGGTGCGGTGCTGATGGGCTTCACCCTGCCGGAAGCGGCCTCACTCGGTATCATCGGCGGTGCTGACGGCCCCACGGCCATCTACACCACCATCAAGCTGGCACCGCACCTGCTGGGGCCGATTGCCATCGCCGCCTACTCCTACATGGCGCTGGTGCCGGTGATCATCCCCTTCATCGC
>JAEWQF010000008.1 GCA_023399295.1 Bacteroidota bacterium | reverse complement strand
TTTTAACGAACGACAAACTGACAATTGTAGGAGCTGCCGGCATGATCGGTTCCAACATGGCACAGACAGCTGCCATGATGCGTTTAACACCCAACATCTGTCTCTACGACCCCTTTGCACTGGGTCTTGAGGGAGTAGTTGAGGAGATGCGCCACTGCGGCTTTGAAGGGGTAAACTTCACCTATTCAACCGATGTGAAGGAAGCCTTTACCGGCAGCAAGTACATGATCTCTTCCGGTGGTGCGCCCCGCAAGGATGGCATGACCCGTGAGGATCTGCTGAAGGGCAACGCCGAGATTGCCGCACAGCTCGGGAAGGATATCAAATCGTACTGTCCCGATTTGAAACATCTGACAATCATTTTCAACCCGGCCGACATCACCGGCCTGGTGGCGCTGATCTATTCAGGCCTGAAACCGTCGCAGGTGACCACACTGGCAGCTCTCGACAGCACCCGTCTGCAGAGCGAGCTGGCGAAGCACTTCGGTGTGGAGCAGAGCAAGGTGACCGGTGCCCGCACCTATGGCGGCCATGGCGAGCAGATGGCTGTCTTCGCTTCTACCGCCAAGGTAGACGGCACACTGCTGTCCGACCTGATCGGTACCGACAAGCTGACAAACGAAGCGTGGGCTGACCTGAAGGTACGTGTGACCAAGGGTGGTGCCAACATCATCAAGTTGCGCGGACGCTCCTCGTTCCAGAGTCCCTCCTACACCTCTGTCGAGATGATCCGTGCCACCATGGGTGGTGACGCCTTCCGCTGGCCTTCGGGCTGCTACGTGAACACACCCGACTTCGGGCACATCATGATGGCAATGGAGACCACACTCGACAAGAACGGTGTTTCTTTCGGTGAGGTGAAGGGTACAGACGCAGAGATTGCCGAGCTGAAGCAGAGCTACGGCCACCTGGTGAAGCTGCGCGACGAAGTGATCGCCATGGGGATCATCCCCGCGGTGGATCAGTGGAGCAGTGTGAACCCGAACCTGTAAGCTGAGATAGTTGCAACATACCAAAAAAGACGGCCGCATGGTCGTCTTTTTTTTACGGTTGCATGAAGAGTAATTTCACGTTTTTAATGGTGATAGATATAAAAAAGGTTATATTTGCAAATAGGAATGAGAAAAGTTTAATCCCTGAAAATAATATCAAAAGTCATGAGCAATCAACTAACCAGAAGAAAATTCTTCAAGACGGCAGCCGTGGGTGCTGCCGGTGTGGCACTGTTTCCGCAGTTCCTGGCCTCCTGTACCCAAAACAAGAAAGCTGCCGGTGCTGCCGATGATGGTATCCTCCGCCTTGGATTTATCGGACTGGGTCAGCAAGCGATGTACCTGCTTGCCGGATATCTCGGCATGGAGGGTGTGCAGGTAGTGGCCGGCAGTGATGTCTACGGTGTGAAGCGGGAGCGTTTCATGAAGCGGGTGAACGCCCGTTACGCCGAAACAGGCGAAGAGGTTGTCGTGGAGACCTACGAGAACTACAAGGATCTGATCGCCCGCGACGACATCGACGTGGTGGTGATTGCCAGCCCCGACCACTGGCATGCCTTCATGGCAATCGATGCCTGCAACGCCAAGAAGCACATCTACCTGGAGAAACCACTCACCTTCACCATCAAGGAGGGTCAGCTGCTCCGCCAGGCGGTACGCGACAACGGGGTGATCCTGGGTGTAGGAAGCCAGCAGCGCTCCGATGCCAACTTCCAGCATGCCGTGAAGATGGTGCAGGAGGGACGCATCGGTAAGATTGAAAGGGTGAACGCCTATGTGGGAGCACCTCCCAAACCGTACGACTTGCCCGAGGAGCCGGTACCGGCCGACCTGAACTGGCCCATGTGGCTGGGACCTGCGGAGTACCTGCACTACAATGCGCAACTCAACCCGCCCATCTCGCTCGATCCCGAGCAAAACGAACAGTTCTGGGGTGCCTGGCGCTGGTACAAGGAGATTGGTGGCGGCTTCACCACCGACTGGGGTGCCCACATGTTCGACATCGCGCAGTGGGGACTTGGCATGGACGAGAGTGGTCCCGTGGAGGTCATACCGGCCGGCTACGAGGGAACCCAATTCCTCACCTTCAAGTATGCCAACGGGGTTGTGATGACCGAGGAGCCGTTCAACGAGCAACAGACCAAGGGTGTGAAGTTCTGGGGCGACAAGGGATGGATTGAGATCTCCCGCAACCACTTCCTTGCCTCAGACGACTCGTTGCTGCCACCGGCAGCGCAGGTGACGGAGGGAGCCTACGAGACGCAGATCCCGCACCTGGAGAATTTCATCAATGCCATCAGGACGAAGGGCACACCGGTGGTACCCGTAGAGATCGGTCACCGCTCCTGCACCGTCTGTACGCTGGGTAACATTGCAGACGACCTGAAGCGGCCCATCAAGTGGGATCCCGCGGCCGAGAAGTTCGTGGACGATGCCGAAGCCGATGGGCACCGCTTGTTCAACAAGAGCTACAGCGAGGGATACACCCTGTAAGGGATCTCCGGATCTGAAACCAAAAAAAAGCTGCCCATGGGCAGCTTTTTTTAGTTTCATCTTGGGGGATGATCTGATAATTCATTGTCAACCCATACGGTTTCATGTGTGCAGGATCTCAATCCTGCTTCTGAGGTTTGAGCATGATGCCCAGCTCGTCGAGCTGTTCCAACTCTACGTGGGAGGGCGCGTCGATCATCACATCGCGACCGGCGTTGTTCTTGGGGAAGGCAATGCAGTCGCGTATGCTGTCGAGTCCCGCGAAGATGGAGACAAAGCGG
>JAEWQF010000003.1 GCA_023399295.1 Bacteroidota bacterium | reverse complement strand
CCAACGATGCACCGGCTTATATCTTCCATTATGGTTATGTTCCCGCCAACAGCCGGGAATGGATGCCATATGGTGCCGGACACGGGGCTGAGATCGCCTACGTCTTTCACAATATCAACGCTCGCCGAGGTGTTGCTGAAACCACAACAACAGATGAAGAGGTGGCCCACATCCTGAACACATACTGGGCTAATTTTGCCAGAACGGGTAACCCGAATGGTGAAGGTTTGCCTCTTTGGCCCGGATATGATACTGAAAAGGAAGAAATACTGGATATCCAACCGGATGGTCAAATTGTTGGCAAAAGTGATACCCGAAAACAAAGGCTGGATGTGATTGAAAAAGCGACCGAATGCAGGACTCGTATTCAGTCGAGAGGAGGTATCTGAACCTGCTCCGGTAAGTGTGAATCATGATCAATAATTTCAAAATAATTAACATAAATAGCAAACCGATGAGAGAGAAGATAATTAGCACTTTCACCGTTTTGATGATTGTTTTCTGTATCACAGGAAACCTGAATGCCAATAACAGAACAGGAGATGATGTGTTAAGCACGAAGCAAAAAAGCCTGATTCCGATTGCAGCTTACACTGCAATCGGAGATTTGAATCAGTTAAAAACAGCACTGAACGAAGGGCTGGATGCCGGATTAACGGTGAATGAGGTGAAAGAAGCAATGGTTCATCTCTATGCATATAGTGGATTTCCCCGCAGCATCAGAGGGTTACAAACATTAATGGAAGTGCTCGAAGAACGCCAAGCAAAGGGGATTACAGATGAAGCGGGTAACGATGCTTCAATCATCATTGACGAGAGGAGCAAGTACGAGCGTGGTAAGGAAATACTGGAAGCCTTGACCGGAGTCCCGCAATCTGATACACGGAGTGGTTATGCTGCTTTTGCCCCGGTAATTGAAATATTCCTGAAAGAACATTTGTTCGCCGATCTTTTCGAGCGCAATGTACTGACATTTGTTGAGCGTGAATTGGTTACCATATCCGTACTCAGTAGCATTGGCAGGGCTGAGCCTATGTTGCGTTCACATATGAATATATGTCTGCATCTTGGATTCACGCCCGCCCAGTTAACTGAATTTATCGGAATCCTAAAAGAGAAAGTGGGTAAAAAAGAAGCACGGGAGGCTCAATCTGTTTTGAATGAAATGTTGAGCGATCAAATGAAAGAAAATAGAGATGAAGATGATCCTCGAAATGAATCATGGTCGTCAAAAGGCAGCTTGACAAACAGTCCCAACTTTACCGGGACGGTATGGCTCAACATGCTGGGAACAACGGAAAGTGCGCTACATGCCAGCGTAGGAAATGTCACCTTCGCTCCGGGAGCAAGAACACACTGGCATTCACACCCGGGTGGCCAACTCCTGTTTGTCACAGAAGGAAAAGGAGTTTATAAAGCCAAAGGTCTGCCAGCCCAATTCTTACAGAAAGGTGATTATGTGGAAATACCTTCTGATATTGTACATTGGCATGGAGCTACACCTGATAGTGAGTTCTCTCACATTGCCGTGAGCCTGAATACCGATTTGGGAGGGGCTGTATGGTCAGGTCCTGTTACTGAAGATGAATACGATCAGAAATAGAATATTTTTTCACATATATCATTGAAACTGTTGGGATGGACAGGTTTGCAAGAAATCTGATCTCAAGTTATGACTTCCACTTTACTTTGTCTCTCACCCAAGTGTTAATAGGACAGTGGCATGGATGATAAGGGAGGTACAACCAAAATCCTAGTCACCCCAAGTGAATCGGAGGCCGACTCTCAGGTTGAAATTGAGTGGGTTCTCTTTGTAAATGGTCTCCATCTCACTGCTGTTCTTAAAATACCAGGAGATGCCGGGCTCCGCATAGAGTCCGATACTGTTTGAGATACGATAACCCAAACCGATTGCTGTGTTGACGGACCATTGCAGTTTGTCCGTAGATACATTCTCCCGGGTTGTGACCTCCAACTGGTTGTCGATGTAATAGTTTGAGGTGAGCCTGCCTGCCACGTTCTTTTCCACCAGACCACCCGTGGAGAGATAGGCTGTTATTTTTTGGTTTTGCCAGAAAGTGTAGGCAATGCCCAATGGAATACCCACATAATGCAGCGTCTGACGGTCATCGTAATAGTAGTTGCCGCTTCCCGAATAGAGTTCCGACGTTAGTTGCGTATAGCTCAATCCGCTTGCCACACTCCATCGTTTGTTGAGGTTGTACCGCAGGGTGAGGCCAAAGGTGATGGGTTGATGATGCTTCACATCAGTATATGTCTCCTCCCTGGTATCATTGGCAAGAAAATGATACTGTTCCTCAACTGTCTCTGTGACAGCAAAGGTGCCATAACCGGAATAGGTTTCTGATGAGCCGGATGGGAAGTTGGACATGGAGAGGCTGGTCTGCCATTTTGTTTGGTGCTGATGATCACGATGACCATTCATCGCCAACAACTGATCGTGACCGTTGCCCCTGTCCATTGCGGCATGGCCGGTATCACGGGTTAAATCATTCACTCCCGATTCTGGGTCAGGTTCATTGGCTAGTGCCTCCTGTTCGTCACTATTTGCCGCAATGAAATCTTTTCCCGACGCCTCGACAGCATTCTCGTCACTTTCGGTTTCTCTATTGGTAACTTCTTCATTTCGGATTGAAGCAAGCAATAGGTCGGGTTCCTGAATAAATTGCTGCTTTTGCGATGCCGGTTTGTTGGGGGGTGAGATGGTTGATCCTGCATCCTCTTTCTCTGTGATGGCAATCTCTTTGATCGGTTGCTCCTGCCGGGGTTTGTCAGCGGGGCCAGGGCCGGTAAACAGTTCGCCTGACTGATTTCCTGTGAAGTCGTGGTTCACCAACCACAATAGCAGCATGGCAATTGCGGCCACCGCGGCTGTCGCTCCAACACGTTTACCCCACACCATCATCTTTTGTTTTCGGGCGATTCTCCCATCCTTGCCATCGGCAGTGATCAGTTGATCGATCGCTTCCCACAATCCTTCCGGTGCAGGCTCCTCATGAAGCTCCATCCGATTGCGCAGCTTATCTTGCCATTGATCGTTCATAGTGCCTTTTTTTTAATCGATACAACTCTATCTCTTTCATCAGGATGCCTTTGGCTCTGTGCAATTGTGAAGCGGAGCTGCTTTCTGCGATGCGCAACATGGATGCAATCTCCTTGTGACTTTTCTCCTCGAACACATAGAGGTTGAAGACGGTACGGTAGCCGGGAGGTAGTGAACGGATCATCTCCAGCAGAACCGGGGTGGGAATGTCATCGATTTCCGGCTCCCAATCATCTGACAGGCTGGACAGCTCCTCCTCGTGAAGGCTTGTGAACTGCATCTTTTCGTTTGCTTTCAGATGGCTCAGTGCTTCGTTTACTACAATGCGGGCGGACCATGCCCGTAGCGATCCCTCTCCCTTGTAATCGAACGCGTGGATGGCTTTGAAGATCTTCAGGAAACTTTCCTGTAACACATCCTTGGCATCTTCCCTGTTTGAGATGTAACGAGCAGCTACCGCGGTAAGATACCCGGAATAGTCGTCGTAATAACGTTTCATGGCAAGCCTGTCGTCCTGCACGATTTTCCGAATAAGTTCCCGCTCTCTGTTGTCCCCTTTATCCATCTGGCAATCTCGTCCGATCTTACAACACCATACGCTCAGTTGGTTGTAAGATGAGGTTGTACATGTTGCAAATGTACAACCTCACCTGTTTTTTCACTTATAAAAAATGATAAGGATTCTGAAATGGTGAATTGTTTTCATGAACCGGTTTATTGCAACGGGATCACACTTCTCTCAGCAGCTATTGCAGCAGCAGCAGGTGTTGCAGCGCGAGTGCGGTAATCAAATTCGGCCGACTTTTCGGTGTTGAATGATTTCCATTTCAGCTTCAGCTTCACTGTCTCCCCTTCGGTATCGGGAAGTTGATCCAGTCTGAAGGCAACAAGGCCATCACCCACTCTGCCCGACACGTCGCCATTGGCATTGTGTTTAAACTCCACCTCGTATGGGTTCTCGGGGTTGTTGGTGGGAATCAGATTCACAAAATGTGTGATGCCCTGGTGGCTCCACATAGTCCTGAAGCGCAGGGTCAGGTAGCCATCTTCTGCTATCGTGACCCAGTCGGCAACAATCTCCACGGGATCATTCCCGTAAACCTCATCATTCTCCAATCCCAGATTGGGTGCCATCGGTTTCGTCCTGATGCTGTCGATCCAGTTCACCTTCACTGCCTTGTCATACACCTGACTCGGATCGTCTACCTCATCGTAATTGACAAGTGCCCTGACTTCTTTCGAGCCAAAGGGGTGTGACGTTACGTTCACCGGTAACAGGGTGGTATTGTCGTCCAGCTGGAAAAATATTGTCTCATCTGCTGCCTCTTTCACTGTGACCAGTGCATTGGGATACAAACGGCTTACATCGTCATTGTCATCCAGACAAGAGGGTAGGATGAGCAGACCGAGCAGGATCCCCATTGTGATAAGTAAATTGGTAGTCTTCATAATTGGTCGTTTTAATCGTTTTGAATTGTAATGCTTCAATCAGTAAAACAGGAAATCGTAAAAATCTTGCGTGAAGAGTTGTTATTTTTTGTAAATTTACTGCTGAATCGGACTTCTTGGGTATCCCCGATCGCATGAAATGATTTTTCTTTTCATGTTGGCAACCTCTTTTTTGGGGCTACCATCGGTCAGACAAGATTTTCATTCATCATAACAAGTAACTTCTTCAATTGATTTATGGACTCTTTTGCGGCAATCGATTTTGAAACGGCCAACGAGCAACGCACCAGCGTTTGCAGCGTGGGTGTGGTAATCGTCAGAGACGGTGAGATCAGAGGTGACTATTACAGTCTGATCCGTCCTGAGCCTGAATATTATAGTTACTGGAACATGAAGGTGCATGGCATCACCTTTGATGATACCGCGAACGCACCCATCTTTCCACAGGTGTGGCGTCAGATTGAACCGCTGATTGAAGGCTTGCCGCTGATCGCCCACAACAAGGGTTTTGATGAGAGTTGCCTGAAAGCCTGCTTCCGGATGCATCAGATGGATTATCCCGACTACGCGTTTTATTGCACGCTGCGTGAGGCGAGAAAGCAGTTGAAAGGTCTGCCCGATTACAAGCTCAACACGGTTTCGGCCTGTTGCGGGTTTATGCTACAAAACCATCACCATGCCCTGGCCGATGCCGAAGCCTGTGCACGGATTGCGTTGAAGATATTCAGGTGAAAACAACCAATGATATGATTCGTCAATATCACTAATTCATAATGATGAACCAATCAAAGCGAGATGTCAGTAGTTTCTCCGATTCCTCATTGTAAATATCTACTCGCACCTTAACGATTGTCCGTTTTGTTTTATTCAATTCACTTAATATCTCCTTTATGTCTGAGTCAATGATGGATGCTTTTGAAAATACAGTTCCCCTTGCCGGTTTGCTGTATTTCATTTCTACTTTTCTCACAACAGGTATCACATCCAGATTATAGTCTCTTAATTGATTAAATAAAAACTCTCCACTTGATGATTCAGCAAGAGCGAATAGAGCACTTGCGTGTATGGTTCCAAGATGATTTTGATATTCCTTTTTGTGCTCCAACTTAAAAATGTAGTCATTGTTTGTACCTGCTTGTTGCACATCAAGAAATTTATTGAATGGGATTTTTAATACCTCCATGGTTTTTTGTATGATTAAATGTTTCTGTAAAATCTCCTGTCAAATGACATAAATGGCAAGTAAGTATTTTTGTAAGGACTATTCAATTCAGTTTACAAGCATAGACGATTCCATTTGAATCGCCAAAATAGGCTATTCCCCCATCAATGACAGGTGTCGACAGGATTGCACCCAGGTTCATGATTTTCTTTTCAGTCTCTTTTGTGTCCTGACCATATAAGATGAAATCAGGTTTAAACAGATCGGCTTCAGTATAAACCTCGTGGTAGTTTATCCTGCTGCCATGAGTCTGAAAAATTGTTTCAATTGTATGGGAGGATGTGTCGACCCTGTACAACTTACCATTGAAACAGCCGAAATAAATGGCAGATTCAAAGCAGATTGCATCTCCATAGACACGCATGTTCAATGGAAAGGTATGCTCTTCGACACCATTTTCGATGCTTATCCCGCAAAACCGATGAGAATCAGAGGTCCCAAAATAGACCGTTTTCTCCACCACCAGAGGGGTCGCAATAATCCAGCTTCCTTTCTCTTTCATGTTCCACAATCCTCTTCCTGATTCGACATCCAAGGCATAGATATTGTAATCCCTGCTCCCAAAAATGACCGCATTGTGATGAATGGTGGCCCCCTTCTGTATCTCACCTTTGGGGAAATAGGTGTCTCCAACCGTTCTGAATTTCCAAACCAGTTCACCGTTATCACTGTTTAGAGCATAAAAATATCCATCAAAGCTCCCTACATAGACTTTATTGTTATGTATGATCGGGGTAGCATGTACGATACCCCCCGTTTCAAATTTCCATGCCAGCCTGCCGCTTTTTGAATCCAGCGCGTAAACATTCCCGTCACCACTGCCTACAAACAACTTATCGCCAGACAATACCGGTGATGAGAGGTAATAATCCCACAGGTCCAGTTCTTTCTCTCCACCGGTCCTGAATTGCCATTGTATCTCTGCATTCTTGGTGCTTACCGAGTAGACCAGCCCGTCTGTTGAGTTGAAAATCACATAACCATTCAATAGCAATGGCCTGGATTTTATTTGTCCCCCCGTTCTGAATTTCCATTTCAGACCACCATGAAACCTGTCCAATGCATATAAACAGGAATCATTGCTTCCGATGTAAACGGTGCTGTCATCAACCACCGGTGAGGAATAAACACCATCCTTTGTAGCGAAATCCCATACCAGTGAACCTTGTCCATGTAAAGATGAGGATAAAAAAAACAGCAGGATCAACTTAAATGTATCTTTCATTGTTCTTTACCTTTACAATATTTTATTGCCGCCTGTTTGGAAGTCGTTTTGTGAATGAAAATGAACGGGCTTTCCCAAGCATTTGCACCAGCCCTGTCATATGCGACTATAAAAAAGCCTGATTGTAAACCTGTGGTTCACTGAGGTTAACGATGGTTTAATAACAAATTCTTTAATGAGATGCATGATCGATTTATTCTAATCCTCTGCAAAAATATGAATAGTTGTTTAAACATGTGGATGTTCAAACGGTTTTTTATTTTTATACTATTCTACATCCGCTCTCACAATGAATACTTTGACTGGGATGATCGACAAACAGATGGCCTTGCACCATGACATTGATTTTTTTCGTGTTTCTCGTTTGTCGGTTTACTATTTGCTAAAATAATGGTGAGAACAATCCATAATATGCGAAATTATTTGTTCTTTTGTAAGGAATACGTTTCAATATTGCTATTATGCCGATCCGCGAGTTAACAGAGCTGGTGCAACGCGCCAAAGAGAGAGGGAGATGCAGTGTTGCGGTGGCAGCCGCTGAGGATGAGGATCTGTTGATATCCCTCTATCATGCCATGAATGGGGGATTTGTCTCTCCCCTGCTGATCGGTGACAGCGACAGGATTGCTGCTGCTGCCCGCAATGCCGGTATCTCCACCCACGGAATGGAGGTGCTGGACAACCGTGAGGGCGCTGCCGTCTCAGCCCAACTTGCCGTAGCGAAAGTGAGAGAGGGGCGTGCCGGCATGCTGATGAAAGGGCATGTGGGTACTGCCGACCTGCTGAAAGCGGTGCTCGACAAGGAGAAGGGGCTCAGTACCGGTGGGCTGTTGAGTCATGTGGCCTTTTTCCAGTCGCCTTACTACCACAAGGTATTTGGCCTTACCGATGGGGCGATGAACATCGCTCCCGACCTGGAAGGCAAGCGACAGATCCTGCTCAATGCCGTGGATCTTTGTCACCGCATGGGAATCACAAATCCCAAAGTAGCGGTGGTTGCGGCGGTGGAGAAGGTGAATCCGAAGATGGAGGCGACACTGCATGCCGCTGCATTGAAAGAGATGAACCGCAACGGGGAGCTGCCGGGTTGTGTGGTGGATGGTCCCTTTGCCATCGATATCGCCTTTAACCGTGAATCCGCATTGTTGAAGGGTATTGAGGGTGAGGTGGCGGGCGATTGTGATATGATACTGGCTCCCGACATCGAGGCAGGCAATATGTTTTACAAAGCGCTCAACTTCCTGGGGGGAGCTGTCTCGGCAGCTGTCGTGACGGGTACCTCCGTTCCCATCGTGCTCACTTCGCGGTCGGACAACGACCGCAGCAAACTGTTATCCCTGGCACTGGGTGCAGTGATCAGATAATCAAGAGATGTTTCGCATGGAATCTGACACAAACTGTTGGAGATGTGAAACATGAGTATATAATAAACCACAGTATAAAATTGTTGAACTATGGCAACCAATACCCGCATCCTGGTGATCAACCCGGGATCTACCTCTACCAAGATCGCCATCTACCAACAGGAGAAGGTGATTTTCCTGAAGACAATCAAGCATGCTCCCGACGTGTTGCGTCGGTTTGAAAAGATCACCGATCAGTACGAATACCGGAAGGATATCATCTACCAGGAACTGAAGAGCGCGGATGTGCCGGTGGAGTCGATTGATGCCGTGATCGGTCGTGGCGGCCTGGTGAAGCCGATCGCATCGGGTGTCTACCGGGTGAACGATGCCATGCGCGACGACCTGCTTGCCTGCAGGCGGGGCGAACATGCCAGCAACCTGGGTGCACTGATCGCATACGACGTCGCCAAATTGCTCCCCTCGGCTGAGGCTTTCATTGCCGACCCGGTGGTGGTGGATGAGCTGCAACCGCTGGCCCGTTACTCCGGTCATCCTCTCTTCGAGAGGAGATCCATCTTTCATGCGCTGAACCAGAAGGCGATTGCCCGCGCACATGCTAAATCGATCATGAAGCGATACGAAGATCTCAACCTCATCGTGGTGCACCTTGGTGGCGGCATCACCGTGGGAGCCCATCAAAAGGGGAAGGTGATCGATGTGAACCAGGGACTTGATGGCGACGGCCCCTTCTCGCCCGAACGTACCGGATCGCTGCCTGTGGGGCAGCTGTTGAAGGTGGCATTCAGCGGTATCTACAGCTATGAGAAGATGGCGGAGATGATTGTAGGCAAAGGGGGAATGATGGCCTACCTGGGCACCAATGATGCCTATGTTGCCGAACGGGAGGCGAAGGATGGCGACAAGAAACACCTTGAGGTGCTGGAGGCTATGGCCTATCAGGTCGCGAAGGAGATCGGCGCCATGGGCACCGTCCTGAGAGGTGAAGTGGATGCGATCCTGATCACCGGCGGCATCGCCAACAGCAAGTGGTTCTGTAACCTGGTGATTGAGCGGGTCTACCGCATCGCGCCGGTGCATGTCTACCCGGGACAGGATGAGATGGGTGCCCTGGCTGAGAATGCTTTGATGGCACTCAGCGGTGAGATCGAGGTGAAAGAGTATCGTTAGGAGAGATGTATTTGTTCAATCCCGAGCACGATCTCGCACTGGCTAACTTCTCGCCACACTACACCCCGCCCGCCTCGGCTGCCCGCATGGCTGCCGAGTTGGCATTGCTGCCAGTATGGTACAGCGACGGTGAGGTGGTGCTGGATGAGGGGGGGCAGCCGCATCTGTATCTCGAAACCGTGCGACAACTGCTGCCGGTCACCTCTTCGCTCATTTCCTGTGACGAGATCAGCAATGATCCCACAGAGCCCATCATCCCCTGGGGATGGAACCCCGCCTTGAGAAAGCGACTGACCACCTGTGGGGTGCAACCGGAGCGAATACCCTCCCTTGAAGAGCTGCAGAGGCTTCGTGATTATTCCCACCGGCAGCATGCCGTGCGCATACTGAGCGAATTGCTGGCAGAAGAACCAGCCTTTTGCGGTGAATCACACTATTTCACCTCCCTGGATGGTCTGCTGAAGTACCTCCATTCCTTCTCTGGCGACAAGCTGTTAAAGATGCCGCTCTCCGGCAGTGGCAAGGGGTTGATCCGCATCCTGGGTGCCATCACCGACAAGCAGACCGACTGGTGCCGGCGGGTGATCCGCGAGCAGGGTGGGGTGGTGGCGGAGCCGGTACTGAACAAGGTGCTGGATTTCGCCATGGAGTTCTATCTGGAACAAGGGAAAGCACGTTTTGCTGGATACTCGCTCTTCCGTGTGGCTGCATCGGGGGCCTACCTTGGTAATGAGCTGCTCTCCGATGCCCGCATCATGGAGCGGCTTTCTGCCTATATCCCGGTTGCCCTGCTGGACCCATTGCGTGAGTTGTTGATGGCAAAGCTTGCCGCCGCATTTCCCCACTACACCGGTTATGCAGGGGTTGATATGATGGTATGTGATGCCGACGGTGGTTACCGCATCCAGCCCTGTGTGGAGATCAATATGCGGATGAACATGGGGATGGTGGCGCGCATCTTCCACAACCGCTTTATGAGCCAGGAGGGTGAGGGTACCTTCACGGTCGGTTATTTTAAAAAGCCGGGGAGTGCCCTCTCGTTTCACCGGAAGATGCAACAGGAATCGCCGCTCCATGTCGCGGAGGGAAAGATAACTTCCGGCTACCTGGCACTCACGCCGGTCACCGACCTCACCCGCTACGTGGCGTATGTGATTGTCTGACATTCAACCCACATGCAGGTATGATAAAATCCCGCAGCCTCCTGTTCGGACAGGTACTGCGGGATCGATTTTATTTGTGCCGATGCATCCAGCTTACTGCTTCATCTGTTCTGCGAAATATTTGTAGAAGAGAGGGATGGTGCGGATGCCGTTGTAGAACTGCTCCAGCGGGAAGTTCTCGTTGGGCGAGTGGATCGCGTCGGAACCCAGCCCGAAGCCCATCAGCACCGATTTGATGCCGAGGATCTCCTCGAAGGTGGCGATGATGGGGATGCTGCCACCGGAACGGACCGGCACCGGCTCCCTGCCGTAGACTTCGCTGTACGCCTTCTCCGCCGCCCGGTAAGCCGGCAGGTCGATGGGGCAGACATAGGAGGGCCCACCATGCAGGTACTCCACCTTCACCTTCACCGACTTGGGAGCAATTGACTCGAAGTATTTCACAAACAATTTTGCAATCTTATTGTGCTCCTGGTTGGGTACCAGGCGGGTACTGATCTTGGCGTAGGCTTTCGACGGCAGTACCGTCTTGGCTCCTTCACCGGTGTAGCCGCCCCAGATGCCGCAAACGTCGAACGTGGGGCGGATGCCGGTGCGCTCGTTGGTGCTGTATCCTTTCTCCCCCGCAACCTCCTTCACGTCGAGCGCTTTCTGGTACTCCTTCAATGAGAAAGGTGCCTTCGCCATCATGTTGCGCTCTTTCCGGGAGACCTCCACCACATCGTCGTAGAAGCCCGGGATCAGAATGCGTCCCTCGTCGTCCGTCGTTTGCGCGATCATCTTCGCCAGCACGTTGATTGGATTGGCCACAGCCCCGCCGAAGAGTCCCGAGTGGAGGTCGACATTTGGACCGGTGACCTCCACCTGCCAGTAGGCAAGACCACGAAGCCCCGTGGTGATGGAAGGTACGTCGGGAGCGATCATCGAGGTATCGGAGACCAGAATCACGTCGGCCTGCAACATCTTCTTGTGTTTCCTGCAGAACTTGGGCAGGTTGGGTGATCCCACCTCCTCTTCTCCTTCAATGAGGAACTTGACGTTGCACTCAAGCGTGCCCGACTGTGCAAGGTACTCGAACGCCTTGGCATGCATGAACGACTGTCCCTTGTCATCGTCCGCACCACGTGCCCAGATCTTGCCATCCTTCACCACCGGTTCAAATGGGTTGGTTTTCCAGAGATCGATCGGATCCACCGGCATCACATCCATATGGGCGTATACCAGCACGGTGGGGGCATTCTTGTCGATGATCTTCTCTCCGTAGGTCACCGGGTTGCCGTCGGTCTCCATCACCTCGGCCTTGTCGGCACCCGCAGCCAGCAGGAGTTCTTTCCATTTCTCGGCTGCCCGGTACATGTTGGGTTTGTGCTCCGGCAGTGATGAGACGGAGGGGATACGGATCAGTTCGAACAGTTCCTCCAGGAAACGCTTTTCGTGGGTTTTTACATACTTGTCGATTTCATTCATACGGGTTAAGCTTATAATGATTTTTGGTTTTGTTTGATTGTTACAAATATAATAAAATAACCGCACCCACCACCTTTAAACAGTGAGATTGGTCATTCACTGCACCCCTCTGACATTCATCTTCAGGGTGTAGACCGAGCTGCGTGCGGTGATGAAGAGGATGTCCCGATTCTTGCCGCCAAAGCAGATGTTGGAGGGATGCTCCGGAAGGTCGATCTCACTGATCAACTCCCCTTCGGGTGAGTAGACCCAGACCTTGCCCATTGTAAGATAGATATTTCCCCTGTTGTCGATGGTCATCCCGTCCGATCCGTGGGGAGCAAAGTAGTTCTTGTTCTTCAGTGTGCCGTCGGGATGGATGTCGTAACGCCATATTTTCCGGTCTTCGATATCGGCCACGTAGAGCGTCCTGCCATCCGGGGTGCCGATGATGCCGTTGGGTTGCTTGTAGTCGTCGATTAACCGGGTCACCTCCCCGTCGGGTGTGAGGAGGTACACCCCCCGTGCTTCCTGTATCTCACTGTACCCTTCGGGCCAGTAGGGTCGGTGGTAATAAGCATCTGTGAAATAGATATCGCCATTGGGTGCGATCCAGAGGTCATTGGGCCCATTGAGGTGCTTCCCTTCGTAATCCTCAAAGAGCACCTTCCGCTTATCGCGGTTCTCAAAGAGGATGATCCGGTTCCGCTCATCGGCACAGGCAACCAGCTTGTCGTCGGTGTTGAAATACAAACCGTTGGACCTTTCTGTACCCTCCAGCCAGAGGGTGATGCCCTCCTGCTCATCCCAGCAGTAAATGCGGTCGTTGGGCTGATCGGTGAAGTAGACACTGCCATCTTTGGCGACAGCGGGGCCCTCGGTGAAGCTGTATCCGGATCCCACTTTCTGTGGAACAGTACCCTCAGCAACAATGTCGCTTTCCTGGGCGACCAGTGCTCCTGTGAGCAGCATGAATGCAAGGGTGATGGTTGGTTTCATACGTTTTTTTTTGTTATCTCAATAATCCTCTAAAATCTATCAAGTTACACAGTCTTCTGATAATGATTATCAGATTCAAATAGGTAAAGGAAAATATATCCATAATTGTTCAAAGCATATATAGATTTCCTATTGTCGTTCAATAGGAGGATAGATCGATCTAACTAAAATATTAACAAGAATAAAGTTAATAAATTTGAATAATTCGGTGATCCTTCACAATTTTGTAACCGTAATTCTATTTTTTAATCGATCATGAAAGTACAAAAACACGCAATTACTTCCAGTTTTCAGTCCGAATCGCCAGAAATATTTCAAAGATACACGGCTGACCTGTATTGGATTCCTGCATCTTTCCTGCTTTCTTTTACTCACTCTGTTGTTCTCGCTGGCTGCCTGTAGCAGGGATCTGGACATTAATGAAAATGAAGAGATCTTGGTTGAAGATGTTGAATCTGTTGAATTTTCGGCAATGCGGCCCTTTGAGGCTTGGATGTTGAAATTCTCTATGGGTACGAGGAGTGTGGATTCAGAAATCGCTGAATTGATAGAGTATGAAAAAAGAGATTCGATGAACGATTCTCTTTTGTTGAAAAGTTCTTCAAATTTGTGCCGGTCCCTCAATGGGAATCAGCAAAAGTGGTCTCTTACAACGAGGAAGAAGCGGATGTCTTTGTCCTTTGCAGCAACGATTATCCGGACAATGTGATCCTGAACAAGCTGGTACATGTGATCACCATCAGAGGCGACGATCACTTCTCCTTTATCAAGATGTTACCAAAGAATGAATATCTTGCTGTTCGGATGACCGCCATGAATGATGGTGAGGATGTACATATTGAAACTCATCAAAGAGAACCGGATGGCATTTATGTTTCTCAAAGTGTCGGTTATTTGGCAATTGATTCTTTAAATGAAGGGGCAAGAACGCGGATGATTGATTGCACTTTTGAACTGATACAGAATACCCAACAGTACATCATGACTTATGGTGACGGTCAATATGGAGTCATCAATGATGTGGATGAATATGTCCGTTTCTATTGTAGTGATTATGGTTCAAGTGGAGGTGTGCACACTCCACCCCCAGCAGCCGGTGGGGGATCAATCCCAGGGTATACATCACCCTTTTACACTTCTTCGGGATCATCCGGTGGAAACACATCCGGTGGTGATTCAGGAGGCAGTAGTTATTCGGGTGGAACCGGCTACGGAGGAGGAGGATCAGCAGGTGGCGGAGATAATTCCGGTGGGGGAAGTGTTGGCGGAGGTGGGAGCAGTTCGGACAACAATGCACCTACATTCCCAGAGGGTGGTATCGACCTGATACCCAGACCGGAATTCTGGGAAGAGCAGCAAGTTGAGACGCATCCGTTGATTAAATCACATACACTGAACACTCAACAGTTCGAATTGCTCTTACAGGCTTTTAGTGATCTGCAAGATGAAGGCTGTATGCAGAAAGCGTTGTACGATGCATTAATTCAGAGAAACGTGAAGTTGAATTTCGGGATGAAGACCGGTACGGCTCCTGCTGCTTATAATCCGAGTACGAAAGAAATAACATTTAATAATAATGCCAACATTACTGAAACTCTGAAAGAAGAGCTTTTCCACGCATTGCAGGACGCCTATTATGACGGGGGAATAGGGCAATACGGCAAAGATGCGCAAGGCAATATACTGCCGGGGTATGTGAATATAGAATTTGAAGCGAAGGTGTTTAAGGATATTGCAAGAAACTTAAAATATGGTTGTTGTTATATTTTTGTAAGTGATAACATTCCATCTCAAATTCGGTATGCTTATTATTCATGGATAGAATCTATACAAAATAATACGAAGCTTTTATTAGGAGAAAATTATATGACATGGTTGAATCTATTTAATCAGTATCATCCGGAATATTCATCACCTACAAATGACAATCTCGCTTCTCCATTACTATTAAATAATCTAATTAATTCGTCTGACTGTTTTTAATATTTCGCAAAATGAAACTATATAATTTAATTTTTGTTCTGTTAATAGAGGCTTTAATATTTTTTAGCTGGGCTCAAAGCCCATGCAACGGATTCAAGATAAGCAAAGAGTCTCATGATAGGATTTCTTTTGAAGACGTAGATATTGATAAATTTAAAGGCTCTACAAAAGATAAATCTGGAAATTTATTGAGTTTATATGGAATTGAATTCAATGAACGTGACAAGTTAACGAACTTAGAGAAATCCATTTTTAATTCGGATGAAAGAAAACAAATACAAAAATATGGCAGACAATCTGCTCATGCAATTCTCCAGATAGATGCCGTTTCCAGAAAGATTGTCTGCGTTTCTTTTACTTTTAAGAATATAGACAGAAATTTCAAAATTGATATAAAGAAATTATCAGACTATAAGGAAGAAATAAAGAGTAATATACAATATGATTACTTATCTTTTGAAGGTGGAGATGAAGTTTATTCGGGATATATTAGTCAAATAATTCCTGTATTTATCGATTAATAAATGTATGGAATTTTTTAATTTTATAAGTTGGTTTTTTAAATAAAAATTTTTAAGTAAGAAAACACAATTAAACTAGTGAACTCGTTATGAGATAGAGAAATGCCGGAAGAATAAGCTGTTCTTTTCAAATGAAATGTTTTATAGAGGCGCTCTTCAATGCAATATATTGCTAAACTGTAGGATGCAGAGTGCCTGTCAATACGAATTGCTCTTACAGGCTTTTGGTGATCTACAAGATGAAGGCTGTATGCAAAAAGCGTAGTACAATTCTGAAAGAGAAAGAAAGCGAAGAAAGTAGTCTTCACTTTCCTGTCGGGGATCTCTACGGCCGCTGATACCCTGCGCGGTAAGGTCTGGCCAGCATTGCTGCTGCGGCCTCGTTGCCGGTGATGGTCTGCCGCTCCGCATCCCACTGCACCCTGCTGCCGGTTTCGTAGGCGATCATCGCCAGCTGCACCGTGGCGGTGGAGCGGAAGGCATCGTCGATGGTGCAGCTGATCAGCTCTCTGTTGCCTGTTCTCACGGCCCGGATGAACTCCGCCACATGCTCCTCCTGCATGCGGGGGGAGGCGATCTCCATCACCTCCTGCCGGCTGTTACGACCTGCCGCCTTCAGCACCAGCCGATTGTCGGAGGCAAAGAGGGAGCCTTTGTCGCCATGGAAGAAGATGCCGTTGTTGTACTGAGGGTCAATCTCACCCGTGCCCCAGAGGCGGTGCTGCCAGATGAGCGGTACCTCGCCGAACTGCATTGTCGCCCTCAGCGTGTCGGGGGTGTTGGTCAGCCCCTGCAGTGCATGGATGCCTCCCTGGGCTTCAATGGTCGTGGGCATGTCGTAGCCCATGATGGTACGGATGATGTCGATGTTGTGGATGCCCCAGTCCACCAGATGGCCGTTGCCATAGGCTCTCTCGAAGCGCCACGACATATGGCCGATGGCGGGACGGTAGGGCAGCAGCGGTGCCGGGCCGCACCAGGCATCCCAGTCGAGCGAGGCGGGCGGCTCCTGTAGCATGGTGTCGGCAATGGTAGGGTTGTAGTGTATCTGTGCTTCTATCTGGTGCACCTTGCCGATCTGGCCCTCATTGATCAGCTCCTTGGCCCTGCCGAATGCCTTGTTCTGTCGACGCTGAAAGCCTATCTGCACGATATTGCCCGTCTCACGAGCAGCCTTCACCATCGCCTTCCCCTCTTCTATGTCGTAGGCCAGCGGCTTCTCGCAGTAGACCGGCAACCCCTTCCGGCAGGTGGCAATGAACTGCAGTGCATGCCAGTGTGTCACCGTACCGATCAGCACCGCTTCGAGGTCTCGCAACTCCAGCAGCTCACGGTAATCCTTGAACCCCCGTGGACGACTTCCCTGTAGCGATGCCAGCTCATCCAGGCTGTTTGACAGATGTGTGCTGTCCACATCGGCGACAGCGATCACCTCCACGCCGCCGGCCTCCAGTGCCGCCTTGGCTATCACCATGCCATACCAACCGCTGCCTATCAGGCCGATCTTCAGTTTCTTGCGCTTGTCATCGGCAAAGAGTGGCGTGGTGAACCCGGCTGCCAGGCCTGCCGTTGCCAGGGATGAGCTTTTGATAAATGTTCTTCGGTTCATAGGATGATCACAATTTGAGAGGGCTTTTATTGTTTTACAGAAGGTGAAACGCATCTGCCATACAAAATGTTTGCCCTGACACTTTCTGCAGATTCGAAAAAATATGCTAAATTTGAAAAAAATAGAATCCAATGAAGCACCACGCATTCATAGCCTTTGCCATGATGGGAACCCTCCTGGTGGCATGCACAAACAATCAGAAGATGAGTCAGGATAGGAAACAGGCAACGTTTATCACTGCTGCACAGACGGAGGAGGTGATCGCACAACTCAAAGACTCGCTTGGCGAGGCATCTGCATTCCGCATTGAGCGCGGGGTTGAGCAGGTGGCTGCCCTCTGGCGCGAGCAGGATGGAAATGCCGTTGCGTTTGCACACTTTTGCCATAGTTCCTTCGAGGCCGACACGGCAGCGCTCTCCACGCTATTCAGCACACTGGAGCGTAACTTCGAGGTGATGGGTGGATACTTCCACAAGATGGACGTGGAGCTCAAGATGCCGCTGCAGCTGGAGGGGCCCGAGATCACGCCCGTGGATATGATGTTCGGCAGCTACGATGTATCGGCACATCTCACCGACGACCTCTACGGCAACAAGATTGCTTTTCTCACAGCACTCAACTTCCCCTTCTACTCGCTGGAGGAGAAGACGGAACAGGGTGCCGGGTGGAGCCGCAGGGAATGGGCCTATGCCCGTATGGGGGATCGCTTTATCTCACGTGTGCCGGCCGCCATCCAGCAGGATATCTCAAAAACATTGACGGAAGCCGATGCCTATATCTCCGATTACAACATCCTGATGGAGAACCTGCGCAACGATGCCGGTGAGCAGCTCTTCCCCGATGGGATGAAGCTGATCAGCCACTGGGGACTGCGCGACGAGCTGAAATCGAACTACGCAGACCCGGAACGTGGACTGGAGAAGCAGCGCATGATCTACAAGGTGATGCAGCGCATCATTGACCAATCCATCCCGCGGGAGGTGATCAACAATGGATCCCACACCTGGAATCCGGAGACAAATGAGATTTTCAATCACGGTGACGCAATAACGGGCACCCCGGAAGAGACCAGAAGGTATGAGGTGTTCCTGAAGAATTTTCACGCCATGCGTCAGCTCGACGCATACTCACCCCATTACCCCACCCAGTTGACCCGTGCCTTTGATGCCACCATGGAGCTGCCACAAAGAGATGTGGAGGCACTCTTTATTGGGTTGCTCTCCTCACCGCAGGTGAAGGAGGTGGCTGCCTTTGTCGCCTCACGCCTGGGACGGGAGCTGGAGCCGTTCGATATCTGGTACAACGGTTTCAAGGGTGGGGAGGGTATTCCCGAGGAGCAGCTGTCAGCGCTCACCGCGAAGAAATATCCCAATGCGGCTGCGCTGGAGAAGGATCTGCCCCACATCCTTGTGAAGCTGGGATGGAACCCTGTGAAAGCGAAGGAGATCACCTCGCTGATCACTGTAGATGCCTCACGCGGTGCCGGCCACGCCTGGGGTGCCGCCATGCGGAACGACCTCTCCCGCCTCCGTACCCGTATCGGTGAGGGGGGGATGGATTACAAGGGCTACAACATCGCCGTGCATGAGTTTGGACACAACGTGGAACAGACCATCACCATGAACGATCTGGATTACTACATGCTGCATGGTGTGCCCAACACCTCCTTCACCGAGGCGGTGGCATTTCTCTTCCAGAAACGTGATCTGGAGCTGCTGGGCCTGAAGAACAGCAACCCCGACGAGGCGCATTGGCTCGCCCTCAGCAGCTTCTGGTCAGCCTATGAGATCATGGGTGTCTCGCTTGTCGACATCCGGGTGTGGGAATGGCTCTACGATCATCCCGATGCCACGGCGTCGCAACTCAAAGAGGCTGTGATCGCCATCGCCAAAGAGGTGTGGAACAGTTATTATGCCGGTGTGCTGGGCGGTGAGGATGAGACGCTGCTCGGCATCTACTCCCATATGATCGACTATCCGCTTTACCTGCCCAACTACCCGATGGGTCACCTGATCGACTTCCAGATTGAGCAGCAGGTGAAGGGCAAAAACCTGGCGGAGGAGATCGATCGGATGTACAGGCAGGGTTGCATCATCCCCCAGCTCTGGATGCAACATGCCGTGGGGGCACCCATCTCCATCGATCCGTTGCTGGCTGCCACTGCGGAGGCACTGAAGGAGCTACAGTAACAATATGGCAGCTACCCAAAAATAGGGAGGCCCTGCAGGCAGCGACAAGTGCGGCAGATAGGATGCTGGTATGGCAGCTACCCAAAAATAGGGAGGCCCTGCAGGTCATGCTCTCTGGCAATCTCCCTGTAAATAGGGCAGTCATAACAGAAGAGTGAACTTTAACCGGTAGTATGCTTCACATTTTGGAGAATTAGTGTAATTTTGTAGCCTGAACTGGAAAGATGCCGGAGTGGTCGATCGGGGCGGTCTCGAAAACCGTTGTACTCTTACGGGTACCAAGGGTTCGAATCCCTTTCTTTCCGCACAGGACAAATGAGCCACTGCTCCATGGCTCCTTCATGCACCGGGCTTGCAGCCGCAAGGCAGTGCGTCGGCTATATCCCGACAGGGTTATTGGCTCATTTTTCTTACCGATGCCTTAATCTTCAATTGGGTCTTCAACAAGATGTGTTTGGAGGTCATTTCCCGATCCATTATGGCTGAGAAAAGAATCTTCACCGCAATTTTGCAAATGTCCTCAACCGGTTGCGAGATGCAGGAAAGTGGTGGTTCAATGTAGTTTAGATAAGGATTCTCGTCGAACGTGATCAGGGATACATCCTCCGGTATGCGCATCAGATCCTCTCTAAGCGCTTTGATGCATCCCATTGCGATGGTATTGCTCAATGCAAAGATGGCGGATGGCCTGTTCTTCTGCTGAAGCAGTAATTTGGTTTCCATATACCCGTTCTGTTCACTGAAGTCGTCACCCGTTATCGTGTATGAACTTCCCGCCGTCTCAACCATGGCGTCAATGAATCCCTTTACCCGTTGCACGTTCGGGGTGGAATGTTTGACTCCCTGGATGCATGCGATTGAGGTGTGACCCTGTTCAATCAGGTAGCGGGTAGCGGTTAAGGCACCACCGTAATTGTCCGACGATACGAACGAGAGATCGACTCCTTCAAAGTATCTGTCAATACATATTACAGGCAACCCTCCCTCCTTGAGTCTGGATAGATGCTCCCACTCATCGCCACTCGGTACGATAATCACACCGTCCACATTTCGGGAGGTGATGTATGTGATCTCTTCCTTTTCATTCATCAGATTGTCCTCACTGTCGCTGATGATCGTGATGTACCCGTGCTTTCTTATCTCCGTATTGACAATGCTCGCAATTTCGGCAAAATAGGGGTTTTTTAATGACGGTATGACAAGCGCAATCGTTTTACTAGTCCCCTTGCGCAGATTGCGTGCAAATTCATTGGCTACATAGTTCAACTCGACTGCGTTGCTTTTGATGATTTCCTGCGTCTTCTTGCTGATTCTATATTGATCCGCCTGCCCGTTCAATACCCTTGATACTGTTGTGATTGAGAATCCCGATTTTTTGGCGATGTCCACAATGCCCGATTTGTGCTGCATATTCAATTTTTGAATAAAAGTAGCTGAAATAACCGATACACGAAAGATTAACCATTCAATTAACTAACTTTAACAATAATACTTGCGATAACGTTTGCGCTAGACAAATGCATGCGCTATATTTGCAAAAAATTACATATTACGCGCCATATTGCACGATAAATTGAATATATCAAGCCTTGTTTATATATAAATGTGATTTGCATGTCATACGATGCCGCTGAACGGCATCTATGGGAACAACAGAAGAACAGATACAAACAGCAACCAATGAGCAACAAGGGCGGGTCGGATGTGACGCCCAGGAGTGGATGTGATGAATAAATGAGATTAAACCCAAAAGATCTGTTTTATACCTGGAAAACAAGATCATAAACCTACAAGCAGATGATGGATTTTGACATTCTGGCCGCACAATACAGGAGCGAGCTTCTCGACAATGTAGTTCCCTTCTGGTTGAACCACTCACAAGACATTGAGATGGGGGGCTACTTCACCTGTCTCGATCGTCAGGGAAACGTATTCGACACCGACAAGTTTATCTGGCTTCAGGCCAGGGAGGTGTGGCTCTTCTCGATGCTCTACAACAAAGTGGAGCAGCGGCAACAGCATCGAATCTGGTAGCCATAAAAGCATGAAATGATTCAACCGACTCATTCATATATTCATCGATCATACGTGAAGCGTATGTTACCATCTATAAACAACAGTAACTAAAAACAAACACAAATGGAAAGCAAAAACCGTTTAAAAAAGTGGAGAAACTGTTCCTTGATCATGTTTCTGTCACTCTTCTATTTCACATCATTCATCACCTACGCACAGGTGAATGTAAGAGGAAAGGTAGTAGATACGTCGGGTGAGACACTGATTGGTGTGAATGTCGTCTTAAAAGATACACGCCAGGGTACCGTGACTGACATTGACGGAAATTTTGCCCTGTCGGTACCCTCTGCACAGAGCACATTGCTCTTTTCCTACGTGGGTTTCATGGAACAGGAGGTCAGACTGGAAGGAAGGAACTTCGTCACGGTAACAATGGAGCAGGATAACGAATTGCTGGACGAGGTGATCGTTGTGGGTTACGGCACACAACGTAGGACCAGCGTCACCGGTGCTGTTTCCACCCTCTCCGATACGGAACTTATTAAAGCCCCGGTTGTGGGTGTGACCAACGTGCTGGGCGCCAGAGTAGCCGGCGTGACAATGCTCCAACAGTCGGGACAACCGGGACAGGATGCCGCTTCATTGCTGGTGAGGGGAGAAGGTGCGACCTATGTGGTTGATGGTGTGATCAGAAGCATCAACGAGATCGATCCCAATGAGATTGAATCAATCTCCATTCTCAAAGATGCCACTTCTGCATCGGTTTACGGCTTAAACGCGACATCCGTAGTGATTGTCACGACAAAAAAAGGAAAAGATGGCAAACTGGGCATTGGATACAATGGCACTTACGGCATCAGCCAGAATGCAAACCAACTCAAATGGCTGGATGGACCAGGTTATGCTTATTGGTATAACAAGGCAAGAGAGATGGATGGTGATGAACCGGTTTTTACTTCCGAGCAGGTTGAGAAGATGAAAGCAGGCGTTGATGGATGGGGCAATACGAACTGGTACGACGAAGTATTCGGCAGGGGACGTACGATGAACCACAATGTCAGCGCGACCGGCGGAACCGACAAGGTGACGTTCTTTTCCTCTATCAGCGCTTTCCAGCAACTGGGGAACGTGGACAATTTCAATTACAACAGGTACAATGTCAGAACCAATATCGATGCAAAGCTCACCGATCACATCACATTGGTCATGCACATCGCAGGTAGAATTGATGAACATGACAGACCAAGTTATTCAGCGAACCCCAGTGATTGGCATAATATTCCACAACAAGCCATTCGCGCATTACCCTATATCCCCATGAAAACGACTGACGCTGATGGGAAGGAATATTTCACCTCGACCCGGACAGGTTCATCCCCAGTGAGCCCCTTGGCTGCGATCTATGAATCAGGATACAGCCGACCCAAGAATACCACGATCCAGACCAATTTCTCGCTTCAATACGATACTCCCTGGCTGGAGGGTCTGAGTTTGAAATTTATGGGATCGTATGACCGTTTCTTCCAGTTCAATAAGTCACTAACGATTCCATTCAGGACGTTGCTCGCCGCTTTTCCGGGATCTACAACGGAACAGGTTGGATATGGTTTCTTTGAAAACAATTCAGGCATCACCTATTTGGGTGAAACTGCACATAGCTCCACAAACGTGGTCACACAATCAAGCTTCACGTTCGATCGTCAGTTTGGTAAACACCATCTCAATCTGTTCGGCCTGGGTGAAACCAGAAACGGATTCTCAAACTCACTGGGTGCAAGCGGTATCGGTCTCAACTTCCTGGAACTTGATGAATTGTCGCTCATCACCAACACCACCGGCAACGGCGAAGAAAGTGTGCCCTCCATCTCGGGGAGTAGCGGCCAGTCGCGCCTGATCGGATTTGTGGGACGATTGAATTACGATTACGACAATCGTTATCTGCTGGAAGCCTCTCTCCGTCGTGATGGGAGTTATCTGTTCAGTGGGATGGCAGGCTCACGATGGGTGAACCTGCCTGCAATATCCGCCGGTTGGAGAATGAACAACGAAGAGTGGTTTCAGGCAGAATGGATCGACAACCTCAAACTAAGGGGTGGTATCGGCAATACGGCTACCTCCGGGGTCAGCGCGTTTCAGTATCTCAACCTGATGACCATCCAGTCCAATGCGCTGGTCCTTGGCAACCAGAGACAGAGCATGATCTACTCAAGCACGCTTGGAAACCCTTATCTCACATGGGCCAAAGCAACCACCTACAATGCCGGGGTGGAATTCATGGCCTGGAGGGGCCTGTTAGGGGTGGAACTGGACCTGTTCTACAAGTACCAGTATGATCTGCTCTCCAGTGTGGGAGGTTCTTACCCACCCTCGATGGGCGGATACTATTTTAGCAGTGACAATGTGAACAAGATCGATTACAGGGGGTTCGACTTCACCATTACACACAACAACAAGGTTGGTGAGTTCAGATATGGATTGAAATGGATCGGTACATTGGCCAAAAGCAGGTGGTTGTACTATGCCGGTGACTCTGAGAACACACCTGATTACATGAAACTTACCGGAAAAGAAGTGGGTTCACAGCTTGGCTTTATCGCTGAAGGATTGTTCCAGACACAAGAAGAGATTGACAATTCAGCCACAGTCGACGGCTACAAAGCAGTGCCTGGCTACATCAAATACAAGGATCGGAACGGTGATGGTAGAATTACCTATGCACAAGACATGGGATATGTAGGCAAGAGCCCATACCCCAAATTTCAAACCTCGCTCAATTTCAACGCAGATTATAAAGGTTTTGACCTCGATCTCCTTCTTCAGTCGGGATTGGGCAGAAGTGTTGCCCTGACCGGTGTATACTATAACGGTGTCATGGACAATACAGTATTCACCTCGCTGTTCTACAGTGGTGGTAACTCCCCTCAATACTTGCCCGAGAATTCGTGGAGACCGGACAACCCGAATGCGGAATTTCCCCGTCTTGCACTGGTTCATGCCAGTTCAAACAATGCGTTTTCTTCCACATTCTGGTATAGAAATGGCAATTACCTGCGCTTGAAATCGTTCCAACTGGGATATACCATTCCCGAGAGATTCATTCAAAAAATCGGCATCGACAAGATTCGATTGTATGTGGAAGGATCCAACCTGCTTACCTTGAGCGGATTGACGAAATACAACATCGACCCTGAACAACCGGGTGTGAACAACGGCTATTATCCTCAACAGAAAACATTCTCTTTCGGTCTTAATTTTTCCTTGTAACAAATAATGTGTACGGCAATGAAAAAAACAGTAAAAACATTTTTATGCATAGCCACCGCTGCGATCTTGCTGGGTGGTTGCTCGGATTGGCTGGATCTAACCCCATCAGACAGACTTACAGACAAGGTCGCATGGGAAGATGAATCGAGTGTCAATCTCTACGTCAACGGATTCTATACCTATCTGCACCAATATGGTCAGTTTGGCACCGGACAGGCTTCCGGTAATCTGACAGAAAGCTTGACCAACACCTTCAAGTATGGCTCATATGCATTGGGTCACAAGGCTGGTCATGTGAACACATACGTGTTCGATCCCACACTGATCACCCCTGCAACAGGCGGGTTCTACAGTGTCTGGACTGATGCCTATAACAAAATCAGACGGCTCAATGAGTTTCTTCATTCCATGGAACAGTATGGCGATTTCTCGGAAGAGGTGACAAAAAAATGGGAAGCACAGGTGCTCTTTTTCCGGGCTTTTATCTACTTCCAACTGGCAAGAAGACACGATGGGGTGATCCTGTACACATCACTTGACGAAATGAACAAAGACAAAGCTCTCAGTACAAGCGAAGAAACATGGGACATGATTGAGAGTGACCTTGATTTTGCCATTGCCAATCTACCTGAATCGTGGCCCGGTCTGCATCAAGGCAGGCTGACCAAATATGCAGCCCTTGCTTTCAAGTCAAGAGCAATGCTTTTTGCTGAACGCTGGCAGGATGCCTATGATGCAGCCGATGCAGTCGTGAAGTCAGATAAATATGAACTGGTTGACAACTACAGTGAAGCATGGAAGGGCAACAACGCAGAAACAATCCTGGCGTTTCACTACAACGAGATAGGACCAAACCATACATTTGACAAGGATTATGTGCCCATGAGTGACGGTTGGCAGTTTGGAGCACTCGGAACGCCGACCCAGGAGATGGTGGAGAGCTATGAAAAGGCAGATGGCACACCGTTCGATTGGACCTCCTTCCATGATAAAAATGCTGTTCGTCCTCCTTACGAACAGTTGGAGCCGCGTTTTCATGCGACGGTCATCTACCCGGGAAGCGTATGGAAAGGGAAGGAGATGCAAAACTCAGTGAACGGGACCAATGGCACATTCATGGCCTACAGGGAACAACCCAACAGCTACGGCCATACGACAACCGGGTATTTCCTGCGCAAACTGATGGATGAATCCTTATCGGATGTCAACGGGGTTCCAAGTACCCAGCCATGGGTTGAGATTCGTTACGCAGAAGTACTGTTGAACAAGGCAGAGGCAGCTTTCAGACTCAACAAGATGAGTGAAGCCAGGGATGCAATGAATGAGGTCAGAGCCCGGGTGAACCTGCCGGAGAAAACATCGTCGGGCAATGAATGGTTCGACGACTACCGTAATGAACGACAAGTTGAGCTGGCTTATGAGGGACATCTCTTCTGGGATATGAGAAGATGGGAGCTCGCACATGTTGCCTATCACAATTATCGTTGCCATGGTTTCAAGATCACGGGCAACAACTACGAGTACATTGATGTGGATTATCAGGACAGAAAATTCTCGACTAGAAACTATATCCTGCCTATTCCAGATGCAGAACTTGCAAACAATTCACTGATTGAGCAATACGACAGTTGGAAATAAATAACAATAATCATATGAAAAGAATATCTCTCTTTTTTGCAATCCTATTTTCGACACTGCTCTTCTTTACCGGATGCCAGCAGGTCGAAGACCTCACACCGTCAGTAGCACGGCAGGGCATTAACAGCATCACTGCCTATTTCTCTCACGATGAAAGCTCTGAAAACCGTTTCACCAGCGAGATCGACTATGAAAACAAAATCATCACGATTGTCTTCCCTTACAATTATCCGCTGACATCCGACAATGTATTGACAATGGAGGATCTGAAAAGTGTAAGGGTGGTTGCCAATCTCGATGACAACGTAACCGTCACTCCCACCTTGCTGCGTCTGGATCTCACCAAAGATAACTTCATCACGGTGGTGGACCAGTCTAAAACGGCTACGACCTACAAGATCGTGCCGGAGATACGCAAGAGCGCGGAAGCATTTATCACCAACTTCACGATTCTCTCATTGGGCTTGACAGGCATCATTGACGAGTCGAATAATACGATATCACTGATTTCGATTGAATCAATCGGAGAGACAGTGGCGCAAGCGGATATATCGCACGGTTCCACCATTGTTCCTGATCCCAGAACCAATGCATTGAACTACGACGAGGAATTGTCACTGACAGTAACCGCACAGAATGGTGTCGATAAACAGGTTTATACCGTACGCAAGAACGTCCCCAATAAGGTAGCTCTCGGTTTCCGTAATGGAAGTGCGAAGGTGTTGTGGTCCAAGAAGCTTCAAAACGACCTCGGCATCTCCACGCTCCACTTAACCACCGGCCTGGCGGTTACGAAAGATTATGTGGTGGTGAACACAAGAAATGAACCGGCAATTTACCTCGACCGGAAAACAGGTGCCAAGGTGGGGACAATGCCCAACATGGGATCCATTGTTGGGAATCTCACCAACTTCTTTGCAACGGCCGACGATGACAACAACATACTTGTCAACAATCTGGCACCCGAATCGGGTACCTATAAGATCTGGCGAATCAATGGCATCAACGGTACCCCTGAACTGTTTATTGATTGGACTGGCAGCTCCTACGTCGGACGTAAACTGTCGGTGAAGGGGAGCATCGATGGCGATGCCATCATCACTGCCGCACTGATGGGGAATGCCATGAGCTTTGCCCGCTGGCAGGTGAAGGATGGCGTATTGCTTTCTCAAAATCCGGAGATTGTCGTCATCCAGGGCCTGAGTGGTGCATGGTGGAACAATGTCGACGTGGTGGCTTCAACGCCATCGGATCCTAAAGGCGATTACTTTGTCTCATGCTATACCACTCCATTCAGGTTCTCATGGGTCGATGGCCAGACAAATAGTGTGAAAGCACACGGACCTGAAATCAGCAGCAACTGGATTCAAAATGCGGCAGACTATGTGGTTTTCAACAACAATCCCTACGCGGCAAGCAACTCGATCAACTCCTTCACTTGGGGAAGTGACGACAAGGTCTATCTGCATGATGCAAGTTCGGTCAACACATTTGTAGAACCCATCTGGTCATTACCCATCGGAGTCTATGGCGGGAAGGACAATGGCGGACAAAACGCAAATGGCACCGGAGATGTGATCCTGAAAGTATCAGATGACGGTTATTACATGTATCTTTACTTCATGTTTACAAACGGCTGTGTTGCTTGTGTACAGTTTGACTGTATTGATATGTAATCTTTAGATGGAGACATCAGGTTGTCTGAATTCTTTGTAGCACCTGTCAGTGAGATTGCTTCCGGTGATCTCCAAGATAGGCAATGCACGAAGAATTCAGATAACTTTTTCTCCTGACTTCCCTCAATGGGTACAAACAATGCGAGGATGCATCGCACCTCCGATAACTTATACGATTGATTCCAACAGAGAATCACCAGAAAACGAAATGTGTAAAAAAAATGAAGATGAATAAGATTGTTTTTCCGCTGCTACTCGCTACGATTGCTTTGTTCTCCTGTTCCAAAAATGAGACTCGGTTTGCGACCATATCCAAGGCCGAACTGAATGATAAGATCAAAGGGGCATGGGCCGGCAAGATGATTGGAGTGATGAAAGGCATTGAAATGGAGTTCGATGCGGTGGGTGTGACTTATGACGATACAATTGGGTGGTACCCCGAGATGATTGAAAGGGCTCTTCTGGAAGACGACATTTACGGACAACTTAGTTTCATGAGCACAATGGTGAAGAATCAGGGACTGCAGACGCCTGTCGCCAAACTGACCGAAGAGTTCGCAAAAGCTGAATTCAACCTGTGTCATGCAAATCTACAGGCCAGGAAGAATTTTTTCGATGGCATTCTGCCGCCACTGTCGGGTTCACCCATCTACAACATGCATGCCGATGACATCGATTTTCAAATTGAATCGGATTACATTGGCTTCATCAATCCGGGGATGGCACACTCCGCAACATTGATGGCTGACAGTATCGGACGCATCATGGCATATGGCGACGGGCTATATGGCGGCATGTTTGTTTCGGCCATGCACGCACTTGCCTACTTTGAGAGCGATGCAAAAGTGATTGTGGAAAAAGGGTTGAAGGCCATCCCTTCAGAGAGTGGTTATGCAAGAGTTATCCAAACGGTAATCGACGGATATCGGGAGGAGCCGGCTGATTGGCGTAAAACATGGGAAAAGATTCAGCAGGAATGGGGCGAGTCGGATGTGTGTGTGCCCAATCACCTTTTCAACATCGATGCGACCATCAACGGTGCATATATCGCAATGGGACTGATGTTTGGAGACAATGACATGGAAAAAACCATTGAGATTGCAATCCGATGCGGACAGGATACCGATTGCAACGCAGCCAATGCTGCGGCTGTGCTAGGTATTGTACATGGATACGACGCGATTGAAGAGCATCTGAAGTCCTATATCCCCGAGATGGCAGACAAGCCGTTTCTATATACAGATATCTCATTCAACAAGGCCGTATCCTATACACAGTTATTTGCAGAGGAGAACATCCTTGCAAACGGAGGTAAACTGGAAGGCGATACCTATATGGTGAATATTCAGGCACCCAAATTTACGGGTCTCCTGGAACAATCATTCCCGAATATTGCAATGGACCGTCAGATTCAAATGTCCGATCAGGATCAGTATCGTTTACAGGGAAACTGGGAGGATTTCAGATATGGCGAGGGCGACAACGACTTGTACAAGGTATCCACCACACCGGGTGATGTTTTTGAAGTGACCTTCAGAGGGAATGGCATCTCCGTGCAGGGCAGCTATAACATCGATGGGGGAACAGCCATGGCATACATCAACGGTGAGCCGTTGAGAGAATTCAATTGTTACTATCATACCGAGGCAGGGAAATGGGCCGGAAACAGGCAACATATCATTCATGCGATGGATCTTCCCGAGGGAGAGCATACTTTGAAAATTGTCGTCCTCGAGAAGAAAGAACCTGAATCGATTGGACATAAGATCTATATTGAACGAGTAATCGTATACAAGGAAGTGCTATAGCGTTGATGCCGGGAATTGAAATTCAAAATGATCAATGATGAAAAATATCAGCCATACAAGACTACGAATTGCCTCTGTTCTGCTCCTTCTCTCCTTCCTTTTCCTGATCATCAACTGTAGCGGCGATGACCTTCCCGATGAGGGGTATGACTTCCCTGATCCGCCCGCACAGAATATTGACAAGCCGCGTTACCTCTGGATTGATGCAGCAGCCAACTTCAGTGATTTCGCCAACGACAGGTCGAAGATTGTGCGTGACCTAAAACTGGCAAAAGATGCCGGCTTTACGGATGTTGTCGTGGATATCCGGCCCTCCTCAGGTGATATCCTGTATCAATCCACTGTCCCCGGAATTGAGAAGGTTACCTGGCTGGGTGCATGGGTAAACGGGAGCTACTCAAGGGTGGAGAGGGTCGCCACCTGGGATTATCTGCAGGCTTTTATTGATGAGGGACATGCACTGGGGTTAAAAGTGCATGGCGGTTTCAATACCATGGTGGGTGGTGCAAAAAGCGCGCTCGGTACGCAGGGCATCCTCTACAGAGACAACACAAAAAAAGGATGGGCAACCTCATTGAATCTTGCAACCGGCATCACCAACACATTAGACGGAGGTGACGGTGAGAAATTTTTCAATCCTGCCCATGAAGAGGTGCAAACCTTCTTGTGCGACTTGCTGAAAGATCTTGCCAAGTATGACCTAGACGGCATCGTGCTCGACAGAGGCAGATTTGAGAGCATCCATGGTGATTTCTCGGATATCACGAAGGCGAAATTTGAGACATACCTGGGCAATGTGAAGATAAACGCCTTCCCCGATGACATCCTGCCAGCAGGTACGACCATCCACCAAGTGATAGCGATGAACAGTTATCCGCCACACTTCACCAAATGGCTCGAATTCAGGGCGAAGGTGATTCGTGATTTCATGGAGAAAGCGCGTATGGCGGTGAAGTCGGTCAATCCCGATATCCGGTTTGGAGTGTATGTGGGGGGATGGTACTCCACCTACTACGAAGTGGGTGTCAACTGGGCGAGCCCCAAATACAACCCCGCACTCTATTACAAATGGGCCACCCCGCAATACATGAACTACGGATACGCCGAACTGATGGATCAAATCCTGATTGGGGCATATGCTTCACCCCTGAGTGTCTACGGCTCTTCGGAGTGGACCATGCAGGGGTTCTCCCGACTGGCGAATGAGAAAATCAAGGATGGTCCCCTTGTCGTCAGCGGACCCGATGTGGGTAACTGGGATTACAACAACCAGGCCACGCAACAACAGGAGAACCAGGCAATCGTGGAATCGGTAAAGGCCTGCATGGATGAGTGTGACGGCTATTTCCTGTTCGACATGATCCACCTGAAGATGGCCAACCAGTGGCAATATGCCAAGCAGGGAATCGACATTGCCATCGGAAGCAGGTAACTAGGTATGGGCTGCATCCACCCTGAATAATCAAACATTAATCATGCAACAAATGAAAAAGATACTTGTGATAGGCAGCTCTAACGTTGATCTGATCACATCGGTAGATCACTTCCCAAAACCGGGAGAAACAATTGAAGGGCAATCATTCACTCAGGCGATGGGGGGGAAAGGTGCCAATCAGGCCTTGTCAGCTTTTAGAGCGGGGGGAGATGTAAAGTTTATCACCTGCCTCGGAAACGATTCCTTTGGCCGGATAGCCTTGCAATCATATCACGAAGAGGGGTTGAACGTCTCATTGTCGAAAATCTGTAACGACACACCCACCGGGAAAGCCACCATTTGGGTGGATAGGGAAGGGGAGAACAGCATCATCATTATTCCGGGCGCAAACCAAAAGCTTACCCCCGATTATATCGAGATGATACAACAGGAAATCGAACTTGCCGATTTCATTGTGCTACAGATGGAAATCCCCTATCAAACGGTGCAACTGGTTTGTGAAATAGGCTCCAAGTTCGGAAAAAAAATCATTCTCAATGCGGCGCCTGCTTATCCGCTGGACAATGAGATATTGCAATCATTGTACATCCTGCTGGTAAACAAAAGTGAGATAGAGATCATCACGGGAATGAAAATCGAGACCGATGGAGAGCAGGAGCTCATTGCCACCCTTCTCGACAAGGGGGTGGAGAATGTAATCCTTACCTTGGGCAGCAAAGGATCGCTCTTCAAGAACAGAGAGGCATCCATCCACACACCTGCCTTCGAAGTCACAGTGACGGATACCACTGCTGCGGGTGATACCTTTTGTGGCGCACTGGCGGCCGAGATCAGCAGGAACGGGGATATCGGACAGGTGCTGCGCTTCGCTACCGCAGCGGCGGCACTCTGCGTAACGCGTTTGGGAGCACAACCATCCATCCCCTCCAAAAGTGAGATTCACCGTTTTCTTGAATCACAACCCTCTTAAATAGAACGACTATGTTTATTGTTGACAATTATTCACTGGCCATTATTTTTTGTTTTATCACCATGCTATGCTGGGGTTCCTGGGGAAATACACAGAAACTGGCAGGGAAGACATGGCGCTACGAGTTGTTTTATTGGGACTATGTGATCGGCATGTTCCTGCTTGCACTCCTCTTTGCCTTCACGCTCGGCAGCAGCGGCAACGAGGGTCGTGGCTTTCTGGAAGACCTGTCACAGGCTGACACGTTTAACCTGACCAGTGCATTCCTGGGTGGCGTCATATTCAATGCATCCAACATCCTCTTGTCGGCTGCGATTGCGTTGGTTGGCATGTCGGTTGCTTTCCCTGTGGGTGTGGGTCTTGCCCTCGTGCTGGGGGTCATCATCAACTATATGGGCTCTCAGAAGGGAGATCCCTTTTATTTGTTTCTGGGAGTAGGATTGGTGACAGTTGCAATTGTGATCAATGCATTCGCCTACAGAAGAGCCTCAAAGAGCCAGAACAAGATCACCACGAAAGGAATCATGGTTGCCATCCTTGCAGGCGTACTGATGTCCTTCTTTTACCGCTTTGTGGCACGATCAATGGACCTGGAGAATTTTGCCAATCCTGCCCACGGCATGATGACCCCTTATACTGCGATGGTCATATTCTCGGTGGGTGTCCTGGCAAGCAATTTTCTATTCAATACCCTATTGATGCGCAAACCCATCAGTGGTGAACCCACAAGTTATCGCACCTACTTCAAAGGTAGATTTCCGATACATCTGGTGGGCATATTGGGCGGTATGATCTGGGGCGTTGGAAACTCACTGAACCTGATTGCCGCAGGCAAAGCAGGGGCTGCCATTTCCTACGGACTCGGTCAGGGCGCTACCCTGGTAGCTGCATTATGGGGTGTCTTTATATGGAAAGAATTTAAGGATGCTCCCAAAGGAACCAACAAGATGTTGTTTGCCATGTTCATCCTTTTTATGGCCGGAATCTGCTCGATCATCTATGCCGGTAGTGAGTGACTCACCTGACTGATATCGCAATAAAATGACAACAGAATGAAAAAAATAACACCATTCTTCGTCTGTATCCTCCTTGTGATGGTCTCATGCAAGGCAGAAAAGCCTTCCGGCCTTCATTCCATCTCAAAAACAGTGTTAATGGACAAGATAATGGGCGGATGGGTAGGTCAAGTGATTGGATGTACCTATGGAGGTCCTACCGAGTTTAAATGGAACGGGACAATGATCGGAGACCATGTGCCGATCCCCTGGGACGACAGCCGAATGAAATGGTACTTCGATCACTTCCCCGGATTGTACGATGATGTCTATATGGATTTAACTTTCATGAAGGTAATTGAATCCCATGGCATTGACGCTGCCGACTCATTGCATGCACTTGCCTTTGCCCATGCTGATTATCCCTTGTGGCATGCAAATCAGGCTGCAAGATACAACATTCTGAATGGGATCATGCCGCCCGAGTCGGGTCATTGGAAAAATAATCCCCATGCCGATGACATCGACTTTCAGATCGAGGCTGATTTTGCCGGTCTCATGTCGCCCGGTATGGTGAATGCCGCGACAGAGTTGAGTTGGAGAATCGGACACATCATGAACTACGGTGATGGTGTCTATGGTGGCATCTTTGTGGCGGCGATGTACGCACTTGCATTCGTACATGATGACATCGCGTTCGTGGTGGAAGAAGCATTGAAGAGCATCCCGCCCCAGAGCGACTATCGAATGTGCATCGAAGAGGTGATCCGCCAATACCGGGACGATCCAAACGACTGGAAAAAAGCCTGGTTTGAAGTCCAGAAGAGATGGACGAAGGTGATTGGTTGCCCCGATGGTGTTTTCAGCACGTATAACATTGAGGCAAAAACAAACGGAGCCTATATCGTGATTGGACTGCTTTATGGGAAAGGCGATTATGGAGCAACCATCGACATCAGCACCCGTTGTGGTGACGACTCGGATTGCAATCCGGCAAATGCGGCCGGCATCCTTGGCACCATGATCGGTTTCAGCCGGATACCCGATTATTGGAAACAGGGATTGGACAAGGTGGATGATCTAAACTTCGCATATACCGGCATGTCGCTGAAGGAGGTCTATGAAACCGGATTCCGCCATTCACTGCAAATGATTGAACGCAATGGGGGCCGCATTGAAGGGGATCAGGTGGTGATTCAATCGCAGACGCCCGTGACCATGCCCTTTGAAAAAAGTTTTGATGGCTTTTATCCCGTCGAACGGTCAAGAATGGATGGAAGCCTCACGAACGAAAACAGTGAGATACACTTCAATTTTAAAGGTTCAGGCTTTATTCTGACAGGTAGAGCGGTTAAAACAACCAGTTATCCGGATGAAATCCTCGTATGTGAGGTTTATGTCAATGGTGAACTGTTTGAAACTGCAAACATACCCACGAATGATCTGATCAGGCGGCATGAAATAACCTGGTGCTATGATCTCGCCGAGGGTGACAACCAGATCACCTTAAGGGCGAAAGATATCCCCGAAGGATACAGCATCAACACCCATGAATTAATCACCTATTCTCAGAAGACGGAAGATCAGGAATGACAACTCCGGATGCCCGGTGTAGGAACAATGGGTGGGTGGAAACTGCTGAGGAGCGTTTGTTCAAGATTTCAATGCTTAATGGTGACCAGTATCGCAAAGAGGTCGTAAGCAGCCTGAAGATAGCCTTGCCACGCCAGCTGTGTTTGAACCTGTGCGTTGAGCAGTTCCTGTTGCAGGATGTATCCTTTCTCGAACTGCAGCTGTGCTGCCACGAGGCTCTGCATGCCCATCTTCAGATTCTCCTCACTGAGGCGGTAGTTCTCCCGCTGTACCGCGAGTTGTGACTGCTCCTGTAGCCGCTCTTTCTCCTGTCGGTTTCGTATCTCCAGCAGGGTTGCCTCCTCCAGCCGTTGTTGCAGTTTGAGCCGTGATACCTCTTTGGTGGTGGTGAGGGACTGGCTGATCGGTATCTTCAGTGAGAGGCCGAGGTAACTGTTCCCCCGCCAGTAACGGTCGTTGAAGAGCCGCAACGTATTGTTGTAATAATTGGTGCCGAAAAATCCATTCAATGCGAGTGTGGGGGCATACTTCCATTCGGCCGACTGTTTGCGTAGTGTGGCCAGTGACACCCTCTCCTGCTGCTTCAGCATTTCAAGCTCTCTTCCACTTGTCTCGGGTGTTGCACGCTGTTCCATCTTCTCCAACAGGGTAGGGATCGCTTCTGAAAGCTGCAACTCCGCCACGGTCTGGGGTGTAACCCCGGCACCCGCCAGGTAAAGGAGGTTGGCACTGGCGTCCGCTGCAATCTTCTCCGCTTGCAGACATCTCACCACCGATTCGTTGTAAGCCTTCCTGGCCTCATTCTTCTCCACCAGCGAGCGCTGTTCTTTTTCGAAGAGATCACCCGCATTCCGCATCAACAAGGCATAATAGGTTGTATCCTGCCTGCAGGAGCGGAGTTGTTCCTTTGCGATCACACACTCGGCATAGGCGATGGCAATCTGCTCCCGCAGCTCCCTGTCTGATAACATCTCATCATATTGCTGGATCTTCAGCTGCTGCTTCTGTTCACCCACGCGGTGCACCTTCTCCGGACTGAAGAGGTCGTAGTTGAGGTTGAGTCCTGCTGATGCATTCCAGGAGGTGTTGAACCGCAGGTACATCAGTTCATCCTCCGATGCGTTGGGATCGAAGAGATGGGCAGGCACCGGGGTGGAGGGGATGATCAGGTTGCGACGCAGATCGACCGACGCGAAGATGTCGGGCAGGTGCTGCAGACGGGCTTCATCGAGTTGTATTTCCGCCTCACCCACCATCAGTTTCTGTCTGATCCGTTCGGGCGCATGCTCCAGTGCGTAGGCGATTGTCTCTTCCAACGTCAACCGTTCAAGGTGCAACTCCTGCGCAGGCAGGAGCAGGGTGATAGTGAGCAACAGAAACAGGGTAATAGGTCTCTTCATGGCTTCACAGTTTATCTGAATACGGATGAGGGTTCTACCTTCCGTAGCTTGTTGATGGAGAAATAGGAGCTACCTACCGAGATGAGCAATGTCATCAAAAAGAGGAAGGTGAGCAGGGGGGGCGAGAGGTTGATGATCAGTCCCGCCTTGGCCATCCCGATCTTGGAGATGAGAAGCAGCAGAAGCGATACCAGAAAGCCGGTGACAGCATAGATCAGCGACTGTGCGATCACCAGGCGGGTGATGTAGCGCCCCGAAGCGCCGATCGCCTTGAGCGTGCCGTAATCCTTGATACGGTCGTAGGTAGCTGAGTACATGGTGAGGCCGATGATGAAGAAGCCGCTGATGATGCCGAAGATGACCAGCGTGGCGAAGCTCATGCCCATGTTGTTGGCGGTCATCACATTGACGATGGTACCGGTACGCAGCTCTTCGGCCGGCCACGCCTTCAGGTCGGGGGCCATTCGGTTGATGCGCCTGACTACCGGTCTAATCATCTCCGGATCAGAGACTGTGACGATGATGCCACTCACCATCGTCTCCGACATGCCCGAGTAGGTGCGGGCCTTCTCGAGGGTGGTGTAGAGCAGCGGAGCGTTAAACCCCTTGGCATGGCGTGTGGTGACTCCCACTGTGGCTGCCTTGCCGTTGATCTCGAAGCGGGTACCCTGTTGCACCGCATAGCGCAGTGCCTTGTTGTCGTAAAAGTCGGTCGACACGATCTCGGGGGCCGCCAGGTCGTGGAGCGATCCATTCTCTATCAGCTCTTTGCGTGGTCCTGCCGCCAGGGCGGGGTAGGCCGATCCGATCACCATGGCGGGGGCATCCTTGCCGTTGGGGAACTTGACCGTGACGGGGGTGATCACGAAGCCGTGGGTGTCGTCCACTCCCTCGATGCTGCGCAGCTGGTTGATCCACCGCACATCGAAAGGTGAGAGCTGGTTGGCGTTCTCTGTCTGCCTGTTCACCACAAACACCTGCGCAGATTCCCGGTTGGCATTGCTCACCAGTCCCCCGATCAGGTTGGCCAGGTAGAAGAACATGCCCAGTTCGATGCCGATCAGGTAGATGCTGATGATGATGGCAGTGAGGATGCCCATGCTCTTCGACTTCTCGAAACGGACAAATTTATAGGCGGTTGGGAACATGTTGGATCAGTTTATCTCTACCCTGCACTCCACTTTCGACTCGATGAAGAGCGTGTGCGGCACCCCATCGAGCGACACCTCTATCTCCCGAATGCGGCGATCCTCCAGGTCGCTGCCACTATCGGAAAAGAGCGACTTGCGCTTCAGGTCGGGTGAGAGACGCGTGATCTTTCCGGTGGCAGCCACGTTGTTGTCACCCGGCAGGTGGATGGTGCATCGCTGACCCACCGCCAGCCTGTCGGCGAAGAACTCATCGATCTCGGCCGTCACCATCAGCGGACTGTCGGGGGCGATGCGGCCGTAGGGCTGGTGTATGGTCACCGCCTCACCCGCGCGGGGGGTGAGGGTAAGCAGCGTACCTCCCGAAGGGGCACGGAAGGCGCGTTGCGACAGGTCGTTCTCACGTGCTACACGTGCTGTCTGCATCTCCCGCAAGCGGGACTGTTGCAGGCGGTAATCGTTCTCCACTTTCTTCAACTGCTCGGTGCCCTGATCCAGGTCGTTCCGCAGGCGGCGCACCTCCTCACCGGTGAGGGCACCCACTGCCAGTAGCTCCCCTGCATCATCGTGGCGTCGCCGTAGATCATCCAATGCGATGCGCTCCTGCTCCAGTGCCAGTCGTGCCGACTCCACCTGCAACCTCTGTGTGGCGATGCCTGCATCGCTCTCCTGTAGCGCGATGGTCTCTTCTTCTTTCTCCAGCACCAGGATCAGGTCGCCTGCCGCCACCTTGTCGCCCGCCTGAAAAAAGCGCTCCTCCACGATGCCGGAGGAGGGTGCGGCAAGCTCCACCACGCCTCCCTGCGGGATCACCTTGCCGATCCCCACAACCTGGTTGACTGTGAGGGGTTCATTGCTGGGTGCGGTTTTATTATCTTCCCTGTTGCCACACGCTGTCAGAAGCAGGATAGCTGACAGCCAGCCGATCTGATGTTTCATCTCGATGCGTATCATTGTTCAATAAATGGTTGCGATATCAAATTCTTTTCATGTCGGGAACTGCAGGTTAAAACTCCTCCTCGATGGCGGTGTCACTGATCATCCCCTCGGAGACATAGATGGTGCGGTCGGCATATTTCTTTAGCCGCACATCGTGGGTTACCACGATCACTGCCCTGTGTTCGAGCGAGAGATGGCTCAGCATCTCCATCACCATTCTGGCGCTGTTGTGGTCGAGCGAGGCGGTGGGCTCATCGCAGAGGATCAGCTGCGGATCGGTGATCAGCGCGCGTGCGATGGCGATGCGTTGTTGCTGGCCCCCGCTCAGGTTGCGGGGCAGGTTGTGGATCCTCTCCTCCATGCCAAAGGTGCGAATCAGATCCATCGCCTCTCTTCGTGCGTCGCGACGACTCACCCCCTGCAGCAGCAACGGATGCATCACGTTCTCCAGCGCGTTGAGGGGTGCAAGCAGGTTGAAGCCCTGGAAAACGAAGCCTATCTGCCGCAGGCGCAGTTGTGCCAGCTCCCGCTCCGGGAGATCGTTCACACAGGTGTCACCCACCCACACGTTACCCATGGTGGGGTAGATCACGCATCCCAATAGGGAGAGGAGGGTGGTCTTGCCAGAGCCGGAGGGTCCGACAATCAGGGTGATCTCACCCTTTCTGAACTCGGTGGTGGTGGGTTGCAGTGCGATGATTGTCGACTCACCCGTCTTGTACTTTTTTCCAGCTGCCTCGAGTCGTGCCGCGATTTCGGTCATATGCTTTTCGTTACAGCAAAAGAACAGATTTTACTGCACATGTGCAAACAAAAACTATTCCATTTTCCGGATTCGTACATCGATGCCGCTCTCTTTAAGTTGTTCCTTGATCGGCATCACATCCGTGTCGCCGAAGTGGTAGGGGTATAGCACTTCGGGTGAGAAGATCTTGGCGGCACGTACCGCCTGTTCCACCGTCATGGTGTAGGGCTGGTTCACGGGCAGGAAGGCAATATCGATCTGCTTCAATTCACTCATCTCCGGAATATCTTCGGTATCGCCGGCTATGTAGATACGCAGTCCGTCAATGGTTAGGATGTAGCCATTGTCGCGGTGACGGGGATGATACTGCTCCCGTCCCGGGGTGGTGTTGTAGGCGGGGACGGCATCGAGGGTGATCGCATCGCTCAGTTTCAGCCGCTCACCATTGCGCATCTCCTCGCCCTTGCCCAGTTTCTCACGGGAGGAGGGGTTGAGGATGAGCCGTGTCTCTTTTTTTGTAAGTGCGTCGATTGCCTTGGCATCGAGGTGGTCGCCATGCTCATGGGTCACCAGGATGAAATCGGCCTTCGGGAAGGTATTGTAGTCGGCAAACATAGTCACCGGATCCACCTGAAACTGCCGGTCCTCATAGGTGAGCATCAGCGATCCATGCTTGATAAAGGTGATGGTCACCTCCTTGCCGCTCTCGGTGCGGAAGGTATCTTTTTCGTAGTCTCCTGCCGAGAGCAGATGGGTGAAGAAAAGCGCCATTGTCAGAAAGATAAAATTAGTTTTCATCGTGCTTGATTTTTATGTAGATAATCCGGTCCCTCTGATTGAAAACAAGCAGCAGCGGCATCTTGTTCAGAAGGAAATGGAACAAACCATCCCCGCGTGGTGGTTGCTGCTACACACTCGCGATGTAGGTTGCTTTTCTGTGTGGTGGGATGTCATTTAATTTGCACATTTGGGAACACTATTTCAGTTTCTTAGCGCGTAGCATCTCCCGCTTCCCCGGGGGACCGGGGAGGCGCTCCACCGTAAAACCGGCAGCTTGTAGCATCCTTCTCACCGCTCCCTTGGCACAGTAGGTGGTGAGGATGGCGTCGTCGGTACAGAGGCTGAACAACCTCTTGAAAATTGCCTCCTGCCACATCTCAGGTTGCTTCTCGGGTGCAAACGCATCGAAATAGATCAGATCGTATCGAAGCGGCGACTGGAACTGTTCGGGGTGACTGAAGTCGTTCTCCTCCTTCTGTAAGGTGAAAGAGGATGTGATGTCTGAAGCACTTTTCCAGGGTACCTGGTGCAGCAGTTGAAACAACGTTCGGAGCCGCCCCGTCTCTGCTACTGGTGTATATGCAGCACTCCCTGCAATTTGCTCCGGATAGTTGAACTGCTTGGCTTCAGCCTCGGTGAGCGGGTATCGCTCCAGCGAATGATAATGGATCTTCTTCTGCAGTTTTTCAGCCTCCAGCAGGGTGAGCAGGCTGTTCAGACCCGTGCCGAAGCCGATCTCCAGCAGGTAGACGGTTTCCCTCTCGCAGTGTCGCAATCCCGCATCAATGAAGACATGCATCGACTCCTGTATGGCCCCGTGGGTGGAGTGGTAATGCTCCTGCAACTCCGGCACATAAAGGGTGTGCGATCCATCTTCGGTGGTTTCTAGTATGGTTTTCATCGTTTTATACTGGAACAAAAATAGGAAATCTTTGTTTACAATTTCCACCAGGTCTCATATTTTCGTACTTTTGTCGTTCAATATCAACCTATGCAGAAATATCTTTCCATTTTACTGATTCTATTGCTGGCTGTTGCCTGCAGTGGTGGTTCCAATAACCGGAATGAGGCTGAGAAACGCCTGCTCACCGTGACAATCGAGCCGCAGCGCTACTTCCTGGAACAACTGGCGGGTGAGGATTACCGCATCAACACGCTGGTGCCTCCGGGTACCAGCCCTGAGACCTATGAGCCCTCTCCCTCGGTGATGATCGACCTGGGGATGAGCGCCATCTACTTCCGGGTGGGTGATCTGGGCTTTGAGAAGGCATGGAGCGCACGTCTGACAGAGAACAACCCGAATGTGCGTGTTGTGGATTGCTCCACGGGAGTCGAGCTGATGGCGGGCGATCCGCACGATCATGATCATGACCACGGGGATCACGCAAATGATGCTGACAATGCGGGGCATGACCATGTCCACAGTGCACTCGATCCTCATGTCTGGTCCTCCCCCCGTGCCATGCGCATCGTTGCACAGAACATGTTGGATGCATTGGTGGATAACAACCCGGAGAGAGCTGAAACCTACCGTGAGAATCATCACCGGTTGATGAAGAAAATTAATGCGGTAGACAGCACCCTCATCGCTTTGCTCGAAAAAGCCCCCTCACGCTCCTTTATCATCTATCATCCCGCACTGGGGTACCTTGCCCGCGATTACGGGATGCGTCAGTATAGCATCGAGTTTGAGGGCAAGAACCCCTCCCCGGCGCAGCTCAAAGAGCTTGTCGACCTGGCCCGGCGGGAGGAGATCACCACCATCTTCGTACAGCGAGGCTTCGACCTGAAGAACGGAGAGGTGATTGCCCGCGAGATTGGCGCCGAGCTGTTTGAGATCGATCCCCTTCGCTATGAATGGGACGAAGAGTTGATCCGTATTGCCACCATCCTATCACGTGAAGGCAATGAACAAACTGATTGAGATCAACAACCTGTCGGTGGGCTACGAGAGCAAGCCCGATGTACTGAAGAATGTGTCGCTCACCATCTACGACGACGATTTTCTCGGCATCATCGGTCCCAACGGCGGTGGCAAAACAACCTTGCTGAAGACAGTGCTGGGGCTGATCACACCCGTAGCCGGCACGGTACGCTTCTTCGACGGAGTACGGGAGGTGCCCTCCCTCAACATCGGTTACCTGCCGCAGATCAACCAGATAGACCGCAAGTTCCCGATCTCGGTCTCGGAGGTGATCCTCTCAGGATTGACCCTGCGCAAGCAGCTCTTCAGACGATACAGTGCGGAGGATAAACAGCGGGTGAGAAAGGTGGCAGAGCGTATGGGTATCACCGAGCTGCTGCCGCGCGCCATCGGCGAGCTTTCGGGAGGACAGCTGCAACGGGTACTGCTGGGCAGGGCCATCATCGACAATCCGAAGCTGATCATCCTGGATGAGCCGAGCACTTACGTGGACAAACTGTTCGAGACCAATTTCTACAAGTTGCTGGGTGACATCAACAAGGAGATTGCCATCATGCTGGTGTCGCACGATGTGGGTACCATCATCTCGCTGGTGAAGAACATTGCCTGTGTGAACCAGGGACTTCATTACCACTCCGGCAGCGGGATATCGCAGGAGTGGCTGAACAACGCCTACGACTCCTGTCCCATCGAGCTTCTGGGGCATGGCACCCTGCCCCACCGTGTGCTGTTGCAGCATGACCACGACGAAACAGCAGCTCATACCCACTCACACGACTGACCCATGGGCGATGCTATCGGAATCATCTTTGCCGTGTTGTTGCTGGTGGTAGGTGCCATCGGCACTGTGGCCCCGGTGATTCCCGGGGTACCCCTCAGCTGGAGTGGCCTGCTGCTGCTGAAGTTCCTCCCCTCTACGCAGGATGAGATCTCCTGGACGGCGATCATATTGTTGGGTATCCTGACAGTGGTGATCACGCTGCTTGACAATATTCTCCCTGTCTGGGGTACCAAAAAGATGGGTGGAGACAAAAAGGTGGTGTGGGGTGCCACCATCGGGTTGCTGGTAGGCTTCTTTCTCGGGCCCTGGGGCATCATCTTCGGTCCCTTTGCAGGTGCTTTCGCCGGAGGTATCCTCTCGGGTACAAGGTTCCTCCATGCGGTGAAGCATGCCACAGGTGCCTTCCTCGGTTATATTACAGGGCTGGTGCTCAAGCTGATCACCGTGGGTCTGATCCTCTTCTTTTTTCTGCGGGTACTGCTGTGATATCTCCCCGCGCTGCAGTTGGGAGACCCAACCGTGATGCCGTTGTGACACTCCTAGGTGATGGGTCAGTTTTACTGCTGAGCTGAATCGTTGCTTTACAGGAAGCGCTGCTGTTCGCCCGGTTCCGGTAAACGACAGGCATCCCTTTTCCCGAACCATCTGTACCTGTTCCTGGCCACGAATGCGTAAAGAGCGTTTGAGATTCTCCGGGGGATGATCCTCAGTAGAAAGGAGAGCCATGCATAGCCTTTCAGCTGCCTGGTGATGCCGATTACGGCCTCCATCCCTTCTGTCCATTCATCCCCATCAATAAAGACAATTGTTTTCAATGCGGTATCGGCTTTGCCATTTTGCTCCAGCAATCTCCTGCCCTGCTCGCTTTGTTGTGGTGAGAAGCGAAAAATTTCCTGCTTGTCCCGTTTCAGGATGAAATTGACAGTGGCGTTACAGAAGTTACAGACACCGTCAAATAGGATGATTTTCATTGCTTTTTAAACGCAATGAGGGTGTCATAACCGATGACACCCTCATTTGAAAAGAATTATTGTTTGATCAAGTACTCCGCAATCTGCACCGCGTTCAGCGCGGCTCCCTTGCGGATCTGATCCGATACCGACCAGAAGCTGAGCCCCTTGTCGTTTGTCAGGTCCTTGCGGATACGACCCACGTAAACAGGATCCTCACCGCTGAGATCAAGCGGCATGGGATACTCCTTGTTGGCCGGGTTGTCGATCACCACCACACCCTCGGCTTGCTCAAACGCTTTGCGTGCCTCTTCAACCGAGATGGGACGTTCCGTTTCCACCCAGATCGCCTCCGAGTGAGCCCGCATCACCGGTACACGGACGCAGGTGGCGCTCACCTCGATGTCGCTGTGCATGATCTTACGGGTCTCGTTGAACATCTTCATCTCCTCCTTGGTATAACCGTTGTCGGTAAAGATATCCACTTGCGGGATCAGGTTGTAGGCAAGCTGATAGGCAAACTTGGAGATGGTGGGTTTTTCACCATTGACCAATTGTTCGTGCTGATCTTCCAACTCCTGCATCGCTGCAGCACCGGCACCTGAGGCTGCCTGATAGGTGGCGACGTGCACTTTCGTGATGGGCGACAGGTCATTGATTGCTTTCAGTGTCACCACCAGCTGTGCGGTGGTGCAGTTGGGGTTGGCGATGATGTTGCGGGGACGGTTCAGTGCATCGGAGGCATTCACCTCGGGTACCACCAGGGGCACATCGTCATCCATACGGAAGGCACTCGAGTTGTCAATCATGATGGCACCGTGCTTTGTGATGGTGTTGGCAAACTCGATGGAGGTGCCACCGCCTGCCGATACGAAAGCGATATCGATTCCCTTGAAATCGTCGTTGTGCAACAGCTCCTTCACCTTGATCTCTTTGCCTTTGAAGTGATAAGTGGTTCCGGCGCTGCGTGATGAGCCGAACAAAACAAGTTCATCCAGGGGGAAGTTTCTCTGTTCCAGTACGCGCAGCAGCTCTTGTCCTACTGCTCCACTGGTTCCTACAATTGCGATGTTCATGTGGATAATATTTTTAAATGTTGATAACCATGATGAGCACTTTGAAACGAATCAACCACAAAGATATACAAAAGCCGATAAAAGCAACAATCTGTAATTGTTAAAGTGTGATTATTACCGGATGGCAATTTTTTTTGTAGTTTTTCCGATTTTCAGGATGTAGTAACCTCTGGGCAGGTTGACCGGATATTCACCGGTGCCGGGAGGGATGCGTCGGCTGTATACCTTCACACCCATGATGTTGTAAATCTCCAGCAACATCTCTTTCGGAAGATCTTCAACAAATAACCTGTTATCCACCAGCCTGATTTTGATCTCCGGTTCCTGATCTTTATCTTTCCCGTTCTGATAACTTGTTGACAGCTCCCGTGACACCCAGAGAGAATCGTTTACCTGCGCCAGGGCAGGGAAACCGGTGTAACAGAAGAGTGCCAGTATCAGAGAGGACCGGATATGTTTCATCAGCAAGAGGTTCTGTCACAAAGATACGATTTTTCCTTCATCTGCCAGTTCGGTGTCTGAAAAGACAGCTCTGGCTTCATTGAGTAGTGTTTCCAGCTCGTTGTAACGCGATGAGAAGTGCCCGATCATCAGCTTCTTCACCCTGGCAGCGGCGGCGATCTCCGCTGCCTGTCTGGCAGTAGAGTGAAAGGTTTCGTTGGCCCGTGTCAGCTCACTTTCGGCAAAGGTTGCTTCGTGGTAGAGCAAGTCAACACCTTCAATGTAAGGGATGATCTCAGGCGCATAGGCGGTGTCGGAGCAGTAGGCGTAGCGTCGCGGGGGTGCAGCCGGTCGGGTGAGGCTCCGGTTGGGAATCACGATCCCCTCATTGGTGACAAAATCAGCACCTGCCTTGATAGCGGCAATCTCCCTGATGGGTATCTTGTAATAGGCAATCATCTCCCGCAGGATATGACGGGGTGCTTCCTTCTCCTCGAAGAGGAAACCGTTGGTATCAACCCGGTGTCTCAATGGAAAGGAGGTGATGCGGATGCTTTTATGCTCATAGATCACCTCTTTTTCACTTGGGTTTAACGGGTGGAGCCGGATCGGGAAGGAGAGGTAGCGTCCCATGTAATTCTGCAGTGGTTTGAGGATCACGTCGATCTCGCTGTGGGCGTAGATGTGCAGGTCGTCTGTTCGTCCCAACAGGCTGAGGGTGGAGATAAGACCGGGTAGTCCGAAGATGTGGTCACCATGTAGGTGGGAGATGAACAGTGCGTGGAGCTTACCCATCCGTGCCTTGTACCTGCGCATCTGCAGTTGTGTCCCCTCACCGCAGTCAATCATGAACAGCTTCTCACCGAGATCAACCAGTTGTGAGGGTGGATTGTGCAGGGTGGTTGGCATGGCCGAGCCACAGCCCAGGACAGTGATCTCGAATCGTGTCATATCAGCGGATCCCGATCAGTTTGTGTGTCTGGAGGCTCAGTGCCCATTCCGGATGTTGCCTGATGAGCGCGATGCAGTATGCCACGTTCTCCGGAATCATCTGCTGGTCGTCGAAGATGGGACTGATCAGATATCGCTCAGTGAGGGGAAGGATGGCAATGTCGGGCAGGGGATCCCCTTTTTGAATGGGGAAGCGCAACTCGTCCACCACCGGAATCAGCTCCCTCACCTTCTCGAAATCTTGTTTGGGACTGCAGGTGATGTAGTCGATGCCACTGGGAACGCGTCGGGTGCCGTTGGTCTCAATGGCCTGGGAGTAACCTCTCTCCTTGAAGAAGGCAACCACCACATCGGTCAGCTGAAGGGTGGGCTCGCCGCCTGTCCAGACAATCCATTTGCAGGGCCAGGCCTCAATCTCACCCAGCACCTGCTCCAACGTCATCTTCACACCCCGTTCATATTCAGTATCGCAGAAGCTGCAAGCCAGGTTGCACTTGGCCAGTCGTATGAAGATGGATGCCTGCCCTGTACGTCCTCCCTCTCCCTGCAAGGAGTAAAATATCTCATTTACATTCAGGTTCATAGATGGCCGATGTCTTGGGTGTTTCGCTTACTTCGATGGCATACAACTCGGGCAGTTGTGGTTTGAAATGATCGTAGATCATCTTTGCCAGATTCTCAGCCGAGGAGTTGAGAGGCGTCGTGATCTCATTGAGGTTCCGGTGGTCGAGGGTCGTGTCGATGTAGTTCTTCACCACACGCAACTCGTTGTAGTCGCGTACGAAACCCTGGTCGTTCAGCTCTTCTGATCGGAGATGGACCGTGACCACGTAGTTGTGGCCGTGCATCCGGCTGCAGGGATGATCGTCGGGAAGTCCGTGCAGGGAGTGAGCCGCCGAAAAATGAAATTGCTTGCTTATCTTGTACATGGTGGATCTGCTGTTGTTTTACTTCTTCTCATCGCCATTGTCCACCCATTTCAGGTGGGTTCTGAGTGGATAATGGTCTGAATATGCTACCCTGTCAACCTTTGTGCGGAAGGCTTTCAGCTCTTCACTGTGCAGGATGTAATCGATGCGAAACAGAAAGAGATCTTCGTGGTAGGTGATCCCCGGTCCGAAAGCGGTGGAGACATAGGCATCATTTAACCCCTTTTTCATCCTGGCATAGGCGTAGGAGATGGGGGTGTCGTTGAAATCACCGCAGATGATGGTCCCTTCGGTCTTTTGCGAGACGAGAACCCTTTTTACCTGCTCTGTCTGTCGGGCACGCATCCGGTAGGCATTTCCCAGCCGGCTACGGATGTTGCTGGTCACCTGTTCCAACTTCACCGAATCACTGTTCTGGATGAAATCGCTGTAGAGCTTTTTGTCTTCCGCCTTGATGCTGTTCGACTCCAGGTGTACGTTTGCTACCGAATAACTTTTTCCGTCAATGTTGATGGTGTAGATTGCAGCACCATTGTAGGAGTCCTCAAAGACGATCTCCTCAGTCTTTTCAATGGGATGCTTCGAGAAGCACGCCAGCCCGAAGGTATGATATTTTCCGGAAGATTCCAAACCGGTGACCGAATGGTAAGGGTACTGTTTCAGGATGCGATTCACATCCCGCTGTGAAAAGATCGATTGTCCGGTTTTACTCACAAGGTACTCCTGGAGACAGACAATATCGGCATCGGTCGCCGCGATGTAATCGAGGATGGGGTGCTCTTTTGATTTTTTGTTCCGTTCCTCAGGGAAACCTTGGACATTGTAGGTCAGTACTTTTATCGCGCCGTGGGGTTCCTTTACCGGGAAGAGATGCATCGGAAAAAAGGTTGTTACCGGTTTGTAGCAGATCAGGATTGCTGCCAGTGAGATCATCGCCAGTTTCCATTTCGAAAAGAAGATCCAGAAGAGGAGGTAAGCCACATTGAGCAAAAAGATGAGGCCGAAACCAAGTCCTATGTATGAGAAGAGGTTGCTCTTCAACGGTGACACCCTCCAGGAGAGAAAGGATGTGAATAGCAACAGGATCACGGCCAGGTTGGTGGCAAAGATGATCCACTTGACACAATCCCTGTAGGTCCGCTTTTTCTTACTTCTTGCTCGCATCGAAAAGCTTCTTTTTTTCATCTGATGAGAGGCTGCCGTATCCCGATTGTTTCAGTTTGTCCAGGATCGCGTCGATCACCGCCTGCTCATCCTGTTTTCGCCTGTTGTACTCCCAGTCCGTCTCATTGCGGCTGTGTTTGACCTTCATCTTTGGTCCTTTACGCCTTGGTTTGAAGAGACCCACCAACCCGTCGATGAGACGACTCATCCAGTGTGTGACATCCCTCCCCCGCTTGTACTGCATCGCGAAAAGGTATCCCAACAGGGCTCCCCCAATATGGGCTACATGTCCCCCGGGATTGGTTGTGCTGCCCAGTGAGAGGAAGTCGATCGCAAAAGCAAAGATGGCAATGTAAACGATCTTGATGGGACCCAGAAAAAGGAGGTTCATCTGTACTTCGGGTCGATAGAAGGCGGCACCCATCACGATGGCCATCACCGCTGCAGAGGCACCGATCATCCATCCCCGGTCCATCCCGGTATAGTAGGGAATGGTGTTGAAAGCCACCACGTAGAACAGCGCCCCTGCCAGTCCCCCTAACAGGTAAAGGCTTCCCAGGGTTCGTCCGGAGAAGTATTGCAGGAAAATCTGTCCGAACCAATAGAGCCAGAGCATGTTAAACAGCAGGTGCAGGAATCCCTCGTGCAGGAACATATAGGTAAGTGGGGTCCATATACGGCCCAGCAGCAGTGGAACATGCGAGGGAACACCCAGAAAGGTGACCGGATCTACTGCATGAATGTTGAATAGCGTGAAGATGACCATCACCACCTTCAGTGCAACAAACACCAGGGTGTTGATGAACAGCAGGCGTGTGATCACATTCCCGGTCTTGAATTTATGTTTCAGATTGTCAATAATATCGGCCATGCCCTCGGTCTCTTTTTCGCCAGTAAAGAATCATGAATATCCCGAATAACATTCCTCCCAGGTGGGCAAAATGTGCTACATTGTCGCCCGAACGGTTGGCAACGCCGAAGACGAGCTCCAGCAGCCCATAGCCGATTACGAACCACTTGGCCTTTATCGGGAACGGAAAGGGTATGATGAACAACTCGGCATTGGGAAAGAGCATGCCAAATGCGAGCAGGATGCCAAAGACGGCACCGGAGGCACCCACGGTGACACTGTCGACCATGGAGAACATCTCCTGCGGAAGTACTGCCTGTACCCTGATGAAGAGGATGAGCAACTGGATGAGTCCTGCGCCGATACCTGTCACCAGGTAAT
>JAEWQF010000058.1 GCA_023399295.1 Bacteroidota bacterium | reverse complement strand
TGGAGAGCAGAAAGCCACAGGGCGGCACTGCCTCACACGATGCCTGGCAGAAACACAAGGAATACTGGGACAAGGTCTACTCGGTGATGGACCGGATGGGGAACGGACGTACCGACCCGTTGTCGGCAGACAGGGAGATACGGGAGCTCACCGGCGGCAAGAGCCTGATGGAGGTGACCTTCGACTTGCGCAACTTCATGGAGTCGCTGATGATCCTATAGAAGAGGCTTTTAATGGTCGTGATCGTGCTCGATTCCCTCATCACGGGTTTCGTGCACGGTGCCGTGCGGATGCTCCACCGGCGTGTAGATGGAGTAGAGTTTCAGCGGTTCGTCAGAATCATTGAGCAGGTTGTGCCACTTGCCGGCCGGGATGAAGATGGCGAAATCATCCTCCACCCGCTCCTGGAAATCGAGGTTCTCCTCACTATCACCCATCATCACGATGCCGCTTCCCTGCTCCACCCGCAGGAACTGATCGGTTGTGGTATGCAGCTCCAGGCCGATGTCCTCTCCCGGTTGCAGGGTCATCACCGTCATCTGCATCAGGCTGCCGGTCCAGACAGCAGTTCGGAACGTCTCATTCTGCAGGGTGTATTGCTCGATGTCAATTACCAGCGGCTCGGGACCGAAATCTTTAAATTCCACTGCCTCTACACTCTCAACAACCTCCTCTGCCGGCTGACGCTCCTCACTTTGAGGCTGTACGCATGATACCAAGATCAGCATCGACGCTACTCCAAAAAAACACACTTTTCTTTTCATGACTTTTCTTCTTAAAGGTAATAAGATTATCTGGCTGATAAACAAAGTTATAAAACTATACAATATCCCACAAAAAAAGATCTGCAGAAAAAAACAAATTAAATCTAGAAAATTATTTGGTTTATATTATAAACTGGTTTACATTTGCAATGTCAATCTTAGGATCAGACAATCAATGCGCTAATTTTAAATGATGAACGTTCTAAAAATTGGATGATGAAATCTAGATTCATACTTATTATCGGACTATTCTTCTGGCAGTTGCAGGCATTCACGCAGACTCGTGAGATATCCGGCAGAGTGATCGATGAACAGGGCAATCCGGTAACCTATGCCAATATCTGGTTGGAGAACAGTGTAGAGGGCACGAGCAGCGATAACGAAGGGTTCTTTCGTTTCAATAGCAGTGCGGCCGGTGAGGGTTGCCTGATTGTTTCGATGATCGGTTACCATGAGGTTCGCCTGCAAGCTCCTATTAAAGAGATGCACGATCTGCAGATCCTCCTCAGGGAGATTCCGTTGAATCTTGAGGAGGTAGTGGTGCAAGCCGGCAGTTTTATCCTTAAGGGCACCAGCACTGTCGACCGGAAGAGTGCGGTCGATGTAGCTACCACGGCCGGCTCGGAGGGTGACCTGATCAAAGCGCTCACGTTGTTGCCGGGGGCACAGGCAACCGGTACCGACGGGCGGTTGTTGATAAGGGGTGGCGACAGTTCGGAATCGCAGACCTACATCGACGACATGCATCTGCTCTCACCCTATGGGGCCACCTTTCCCAACCAGCAGGCACGCTCCCGCTACTCCCCATTCTTCTTCTCGGGGGTAAACTTCTCAATGGGTGGCTTCTCGTCCGAATATTCCCAGAGCCTCTCCAGTGTACTACCACTCTACACGCGTGATGAGGCAAAAGACTCGAAGACGGGTGTGAGTCTGATGAATGTCTCCCTGGGTGGAGGAGGGACCAAGGCATGGGAGAAGGCATCGCTCTCCTTCAACGGCGATTATACCACTATGGACAGCTATATCAACCTCTTCTACCCGGAGCAGGCAAAGCAGTGGAACAAGCCCTTCCACTCACTGGCTCTTCAGAAACAGTTTCGCTACAGTCTGGGTGAGCATACCCATTTCAAAACCTTCTTCACCTTCGAACGCAGTGCCTTCAACCGTGAGGAGAGACCTGCCTTCGGGGATAACCGGGAGATGGATTTCAAGGAGGACAACCTCTACCTAAACAGCACCTTCCGCACCCGTGGCAGATCGGGCGTGAACTGGTTCGCAGGGGCGGCATTCAGCCGGAACAACAGGCATATCACGGGGGCAGAGATCGCTGGTGACAAGCTGGGGGAGGATGAGACGGAGCTTCACCTGAAGGTGAAAGCGGGCAAAAGGCTCTCCCCACTGTTTAGGATGGATGTAGGCGCAGAGAGCTTCCTGAAACAATATGAGATGGATTACACCACCCCCGCATCCCCTCTTTCACCACGGCTGAACCACCATATCTCCGGCATTTACTTCTCCGGCGACTTCAATCTCCTCGATAACTTGTTGCTCAACACATCAGTGAGAGGGGAGTACACCTCTCTTAACGAGGATGTCGCACTGCTACCGCGTCTGGCGTTGAGTTACAAGCTGAACGACTTCATCTTATCGGGAGTGGCCGGTCGTTACCAACAGATAACCGGCAAGGAGTATCTGATCCGTAACGGGGCTCTCTCGAACGAACGTAACCTGCAGTACCTGCTGGGCATCTACTACCAGAAGGATGAAAAAATATTAAGGGCAGAGGCCTATTACAAGGATTATGAGCGGTTGCCCCTCCGGCATGCGCAGTTGGGATACACCTCCGGGGGGGATGGATACAGCCGCGGTGTCGATCTTTTTTACAACGACCGGATGTTCCTGAAACAGTGGGACTACATGGTCGCCTACACCTTCAACGACAGCCGGCGCAAGTACCTCTATTACCCCACTCCGGTACAACCGCATTATGTCACACGGCACAACGCCTCCGTCAGCGTCCGCTACAGCAATTTCGAGCGGCTGCGGAGCATGATCAGCATCACCCAGCGCTATGCCAGCGGTCGTCCCTATCATGACCCCAACGATGTGGATTTCATGAGCGGCCGCACCCCTCTGCTCCTCACCACTGATGTGAGTTGGACCATCCTGGCGCACAAGAAGCTGATCATCTACCTCTCAGCCTCCAATATCTTCGGCAGGAAGAATATCTACGGCTATCACTACAACAGCACGCCCAACAACGAGGGTATATATGAACGAAAACCCATCTTGCTGGAACAACCGCAGAACTTCTACGTTGGCTTCTTCCTCACGCTGGGAAAAAATGTCGCCTATGATGCCACCCATTTTTAACGTGTAATTTCAAATCAATATTCATTTTTAAAATTATTCCTATGAAAACATTATCTTTACTGGTTGTTACGCTCATCCTCACACTGGGGATGGAGCTCAGGGCACAAAACGAAGAGGCCTATCAGAAGGCGATGGAAACAGCGATCGATCAGTTCGATCAGGTGAAAGATGCCGCCTCCTTACAGGTATGCAAGAACAGTTTTGAACGGATTGCCGCAAGCTACCCCGAGCATTGGTTGCCGGTATACTATGCAGCATACCTCAACACCGAGCTGGTTTACTGGGAGATGCAGTCGGAGCAGAACAGCCAGCGGCTGGAAGCGGCAGAGAAGTACCTGAAACAGCTGGAGGGGCTGGAGGAGGCTGACCGGTCGGAGGTAGCAAATCTATGGGGTTACTTCACCATGTGTCGCATCAGTCAAAATCCACAAACCTTGGGACAGGAGCTCTACCAGCCCACCGTCAGCAAATTTGAGGAGGCCATGCGGCTCAACCCTGCCAACCCACGACCGGTGATCCTACTGGCCTTCTTCGAACAGAACCTGCCCCCGTTCCTGCAGTCGAAACGCAACAGGGCAGAAGAGAAACAAAAAGCAGAGGAGTTGTTCAACAAGGAGCAGAAAAGTTACAGTACTCCCTACTGGGGGAAGTACTTCCTTCAAATGATCACGATACCAGAAAACAAATAATGCACCCAATCAAATGGAGAAAGAATTCAATGAGCAAGAGAGCCTGCAGCTGATTACCGGGATGATCGCAGCAGCAAAGGGGAACATCAAAAAAGGGGCAGGGAAACATTTCCTGCTCTGGGGATATCTGATTTGTGCCGCCTCCATCACCCATTTCATCATGATCAATTTCATGCCGTCCATCGAGAAGCACAACGGAATCCTCTGGTCGAGTGTCACCATCACCGGCTTCCTCATCAGTCTGGTCATGGGATTTAGGGATCACGGCAAGCGGGAGGTGACCACCTATGTGGGTTCCATCTCGCTCCATATCTGGTCCGGTTTCATGGTGTGCCTGTTGGCGATCATCCTCCTGCTGCCAGCAGAAACAGGATGGTATTCCTACCCGTTGATCACCTTATTGTATACCTTTGCACTCTATATCTCTACCGCCGTACTTCGGATAAGATGGATCTACCTCTCTGTTGCGGTCTGCGTGATCTGTCTGCTGCTCTACCGGCTGTTGTCATTCAACTACTACCCCCTGTTGATGGCGGTGGTGATGCTGGCAGGGAACATCGTTCCGGGCCATTACCTGAACTATAAAGCGAAAAAGGAAAACAATGTTTAAGGAACTGGATCCGCTGCTTCACTCACAACTACGTCTGGCGGTGATGTCGCTGCTCCTGTCGGTGGAGGAGGCCGACTTCGTCTTCCTCCGTGAGAAGACAGGTGCCACCGCCGGCAACCTGAGTGTTCAACTGGAGAAGTTGCAGGAAGCCGGATACATCGATGTGAGCAAATTCATCCATGCGAAACGCTCCCGCACGGTCTGCAGGATCACCAAGAAAGGGATCGGGGCCTTTGAGATCTACGTCAAGGCACTCCAGAGCTATATCAGCAAAGCGTGAATCCTGACACGGACGTGCGCCACGCTGCCGCACACCCCTGATGGATCTGCCTGTAATGCGATACTTCCGGTCGGATTATTCAGTGATCGGGGTTTGCTCTTTACTGCTGCCGGCTCTGTTGCCCAGCAACAGGATAACGACCAGTAACAGGATGACAACACCGTCGATCAGGAATCCGGAGATACCGGAGGGATCGTAAGCGAGTGTAAAGAGAAGGATTACCAACCATCGGGTGAGCAACACCGTGGCGATCATCCACACCGTAAAACGGATTCTAATCTGATCCTTTACAAAAGCCATCATCAGCAGCGCCACACCGAAGATCAGGTTCTCGGCCGTGATGATGTGCCATACGTATCTGAAAATGGTCAGCGTACCCTCGCCCAAACTTGCGGCTTCCAATTCAGCAAGTACGGTCCGCTGTCCGTTTAACGCATGGGTAATGGCCGATAGAAGGATGACAATGCCCGCTACCAGAAAATAATAGTTCTTTTTTCTTTTCATGGTTGATTCTCATTTACAAACAGTCATAAAACCATCCTGCTCAGTTGCAATGTACTGAACGAAACCAGATGGCGACTGCCTCCATCTCCTCCTGCGGAAAATCTTTCAGGAAGGCAAGCTTCTCTTTCATTATCTTGAAGGAATGCATGTTGATTTCCGGCGTGAGCGGCAGGAATCCTTCCACACCGGAAGCAGTGACCTCTATTGAACGGCTCAGATGACGCTCGCCACTGGAAAAATTGAAGTCATCCATGGCGATTGTTTGTACAAGGGGATTGACTCCTGTCTTGTAGCTGATCACCCTGTTGTTCACATCATACACAATACTCCAACGGGTGTGTTCCCCTTGTGCCACGCTATCGAGTGTATCAAACGCATAAGCCACCGGATCCGTATGCTCGTCATACTTGTCAAGCCTGTCAGCCGCTTTTGAGAACCTGCCGGAGGAGTTGTGCTCCATTTCTGCGTAATGCCGGGCCTCCCCATTTTTCAGATCAGCCCTATAACGAAGGGAGGTTTCATAGGTTGAGTTCGTCAGTACGGCTACCGGCAGCTCATCCCCTCGATGCACCACCATCCTGCCATCAAGGAACTCGATGACTGCGCTGTTTCCCTGGGCATCGGTGACCAGGAAATGAAGATAGGCAAAGGGTCTGTCGGCGATTCTGAGCAGGGTGTCGCTGTCTATTACCTGCTGCAGGGTGGCAGCCCTGTCGAGTTGATACTGTACCCACTGCAGCTCATTCAGTGCAAACCGCTCATCCGCCTCCGGGTATCGGGTGCCGTCGAGCCACATCTGCTCCACCACCAGTCCTGCTTCATTCATCCCCCCATAAGGAAACTCACGTCCCACCTGGTTGAAAGTGATGCTGCCATAGAGGGAGACCCAGCTGAATGGTTTGTCCGATGGCAGCACCATGGCCTGTTTCACCATGTTCCGCTCATTGATCTGTATCAATCCCTCACCGACGGGGAAATCGAAGTTTCTCCCATAATAAAGATTGTTTTTTGCATCTTTCATTAAAAAGGTAGTACAGGCTTGTACTCTCGGAGAGGCAATCCAACCCGAAGCAAGAAGCAGAATAAAAAGTTTTGTCTTCATTGAATATCGGTTTATTGATAATAAACTCTTTGATAGATACATTGAATCGGTTGTGCACTGCAAATATAGTGTAAACAACAAAAAAAACAGGGTCTCCCCTGTTTTTTTTAACTCTACTACTTCTGTGGTATTGAACCGGCGTTCTACTCCTTCATACAAATGCAAGCAGCAAATCACAAGAACCGCTTGTCGATGAACTTGGAGTTGAGCAGTCGCGCCACTGCCATGTAATTGGTTCGGAAACGGATCCGATCGCCTACGTGGTATTTCTTCTTCCCCTCAGCAGTACGGTTCTTACCGATGTCGACAACCATCATATCGGAGGTGATGCCCACAAAGCGGACCTCCTTGTCGAGCGGTTCAATGTCATCCTTGTCCACATCGAGGATTCCCACGTCGAGGATCGCCTTCAGGGTGGTCTCGCTGGCGTCGTGATCATCGAAATCGGCGGTATGGCCGATGTTGGCATCGCTCAGCACTCCCTCTGGCACAATCTTCTTCTCCTCCAGCTCGATGATGTTGGCCTCGAAGGCGAAGGTGTCGGTGTGCAGGTTCAGGAACTGCTCGTTGTAGAGGGGGCTCACACCGAAGAATGCAGCCTCCCCCACCCTGAAGTGATTGATATCCTTCGGTATGGCTCCTTGCTCGATCAGCGGTAGGGTGATGGAAGATCCGCCTGAGATATATTTCAGTTTCTTGTTGAACCTTTGCGAAATCTGCTCCTTATAGCTGGAGAGCTTGCGTAATTTTTCGAAAGTGGGCTCGATGCCGTACATGCAACCCAGGTTGGACCCCAGTCCGATCACCTCGATGTGGGGCAGGTCGAATACCTTCTCATAGAACGACATCACATCGCCGCGGTTCACCCCCTCGCGCATCTCGCCCAACTCCACCATGATGATGACCTGGTGAATCTTGCCTGCTTTTCCCGCAGCCTCGTTCAACGCCTTGATCGTGCTAAATGAGCTATTGAGCGAGATGTCGGCATACTGCACCACATCATCGGCATAGATGGCAGCCGGCGGTTTGATGTAGATGGTACGCATGGCGGGGTTCAACGCGCGCAGGTTCTTGAGGCTGGTAAGCCTCGAGTCGCCTACAGAATTGATCTTGTCGATCACATCCTCTGTGAGGATGTTCTCCAGAAAATCCTTATCGCCCGAAAAAACCTTGGTAATGAGGCTCCAGTCGATTCCTTTTTGTTCGAAGTAATCGCTCAGGGTCCGGATGTTCTCCCTGATCTTCTCTGTTTCAATGATCAGTTCAGCCATCACTTCGCTTTTTTCAGTCGCATTTCCAAATAGGGATTGGTGAATCCCAGTTTCTCGTACAACCGCTTCGCCGGGTTGTTTGCCTCCACGTGGAGGGCAATATCCCCCTCTGCGTGTGCAATCGTCTGTGTCATCAGCTGCCTACCGAGTCCTTCACCGCGGCTGTTGCGGTCCACGGCTATGTATACCAATATGTTCTCGGGGATGTAGCCATCCATGCCGGTGCGGTTGATCACCACCGCAGCCCGGATCTTCTGCTCCTGCTTCAGCAGCATCACGAAACCGCCAAAGGAGTTAAACTCCTTCAGCGAGTAGTCGATGGCTCTCTCAATCTGGTTTTTGGGATCTCCGTACTGTTCCAGCTGGTCATGCAGAAAGTCGACCAGATCCTGTTTTTCCTGCTTGTCAGGTTTGTTCAGTTCATCAAAGATGATTGTGTGCACCATTATATAATAATTTGAAAGCAAACAGCCGTTACAGCATCTGCAAATTCAGTTTGTCTCTAATAAAAAGACAACTCAAAACCCATATTGTTCAAATTTTTTTTTGATGATGACCCAACGCCCCCTGTTTCAGTCCGTTCAAACAGTGAAATCACCACTCCCCTTCAGATGCTCCACCAGTCGGTCGAGGCCCTGCTTCAGCCCCACCAGTTCGTCCACCGTGATGCCTACCTGCTGCAGCTCCTCCACCAGTTGACGAGGGATGGAGGCAGCCTCCTGCCGCATCATACGCCCTTTGTCGGTAAGGGTGATCAGCACCTTGCGCTCATCCATGGTTGAGCGCTTGCGGCTGATGATTTTCAACACCTCCATCCGCTTGAGCAGCGGTGTTACGGTGTTGGTGTTGAGGATCAGCTTCTCGGCGATGTCATTCACTGTGATGCCATCCTGTTCCCAGAGGACCATCAGCACCAGGTACTGGGGGTAGGTGATTCCCAGCTTCTCCAGGTGTGGTTGATAGCCGCGGGTGATGAGCCTTGATGCCGCATATACCGGGAAACAGATCTGGTTCTTCAGTTTCAGCTGTTCATATTCCATGTTGTTCTCGTTTGGATTCTGTCTAGATTGGACAGAAAAATCAATCTTTCATCTTTTTTTCCAGGTATTTGTCAATCTCCTCCGGTTTGGTGAAAGGTGAAAAGCGCTTCACCGGCCTGCCGTTGCTGTCGACCAGGAACTTGGTGAAGTTCCACTTGATCTTGCCACCGAAGAAACTGCCCAGTTCCTTTTTGAGGTATTTGAAAATCGGGTGTGCATGTGCTCCGTTCACATCTACCTTGGCAAACATGGGGAAGGTGACACCATAATTGATGAGGCATCCTTCAGAAATCGACTGCTCATCTCCCGGTTCCTGGTTGCCGAACTGGTTGCAGGGAAAGCCAAGTATTACCAGACCTTTGTCCTTGTACTTCTTGTAGAGCGCCTCCAGACCCTCGTACTGGGGCGTCAACCCACACTTGCTGGCAGTGTTTACCACCAGTATCGTTTTACCCTTGTATGTATCCATTGATTCTTCCTGCCCTTTCAGGCTCTTTGCACTGAATCCGTAAAATTTTGCTTCTTTCATTGTTTTCTTTTTATTTCGCTTGTGATTATATCGTTTACGATACAAATATAGGAAGAATATTTATATCGCACGCGATACATTCTGAATTTAACGATGTTTTAACTACTTGGTGGTTTTTAGTCCCATCTCAGTAAAGGCAGAATCGATCGGTTCCCAAAGCTCGATCTTGTTTCCTTCCGCATCCATGATGTGGACGAACTTACCATACTCATATGCCTCCACCTCGTCGAGGATGGTGACACCATTTTGTCTCAGCTGCTCCAGCAATTCCTCCAGGTGCTTAACCCTGTAATTGATCATGAACTCCTTGCGGGAAGGAGCGAAATAATCACTCCCATGCTCAAAAGGGCTCCATTGCAGGTAATTGATCTCCTCCGGCTCGTGTGCATTGCGGAATTCAATGCTGGAACCCCACTCATTCACCTCCATTCCGAGGTTGTCACGATACCACTCCTTGATCTTTTCAGGGTCTTCGCTAAAGAAGAAAATACCACCGATACCGGTCACCCGCGGTTTGTTGTTGTCGTCCATCCTGTTATTTATTTATATTTATCATACAATCCTTTGCCTTTCAGAATCTGGGGAATTGCTTTCTGCAGACGAGTGAGCGCGCTCGACTCCTTCCACTGAGGTGTGTAGTCCTTACCGTTTTCCATAGGGTCAGATCTTATTCTTTGCCGTAGGTCTCCTCCAGCCAGGTAAGAGTGGAAAGGATGATTTTCTTTAGGACCTCCGTGTCAATATCAGCAAGACGCTTCACGTAGATGCAGCCCTTCCCCATTTTGTATTTCCCCAGAACAGGTAGCAGTTGTTCCTGTTCAGGTGTAGCAGAATAGACATAGAGTGAGATGGCCGCCTTGCGGGGTGAGAAGCCTACTCTCATCCAGTCTCCCTCCTGGCGGCTTCGTTCCGACTTGTAGTGGTATTGGCCGAAGCCAATCATCGTATCGCCCCACATCTTAGGTTCCTGACCGGTGGTCTCCCGCATCAGCTCCAGCAGTGCGAAGCTGTCGGCCTTCTTTTGTTCGCTGTCGGCATAGCTGCGGATGAACTCCGCCACATCACCGTCGTGTTGTTTTGTTTTCAGTTCTCCCATTGCAATAGATTGATCAGGGTTGTTCCTTCCATATCCTGTTGGCCTCCTCCAGGTAGAGTGGCAGCGCGGCAGAGCCGTACCATCTGTAGAGGTCCGCCGCCAGCAACCCTTCCTTTACGGCGGGATCTGTCTCCAGCAAGGCAGCAGCCTCTTCAGTTGTGGGCACGTCCAGGATAAAAATACCGCGGTACTGTTGATCGTTCTTCGCCAGTGGTCCCGCCACCACCAGCTTCCCCTCCTTCTCCAGGCGTTTGATGTTGTCAAGGTGGCCGCGGAAGCAACGAGCGATGAAAGCATCGTCGGTTGAGACGACAGGCCCTGTCTTCAGCATCACCAGCACGTAGCTCTTCATTCCATAGGCATCGGCACCCAGCTTCTTCGCCAGGGCAGCATCGTAAGCGGGATTCGCAAGGGTTGAATCTGGCTTGGCAGCAATGTCACGCTTACGCACGACTTCCTCGGATGAGGAATATGCAGGGATGACAAACAGAAGAACAAAAAGGGAAATGGATAAAATAATCTTCATTTGGTTTGATTCTTGATAAAAAAACAGACTGTAACTGTGTAGCATTTTAACAAGTAAAAAGATAATTTGTTGATAAAGATATTAATCTTTATTTTTGAGCCATTCGTTCAATCACCTGGATTTACAATTCACCATCATACAAAAAAAATCGATAATGATAATCTGCCCCCATTGTCATTCGGAAGTAGAAGATAATTTTGATCTCTGCTGGAATTGCAACTACAGTTTTACGGACTTGCAGGTAGTTGAGATCAATGAGCTGCCGAACGAAAACAGAGAGATCAACTGCTTGCGGTGCCATGTAAAAATGCACTATGCCGGAGAACACAAATTCCATGAAGGAACCAGAGCTGGTGTTTTCGGCAATATTTTTGAACTCCTTACCAACAGGGAGCAGTTCGAATTGTATATTTGTCCCAAGTGCGGCAAGGTGGAGATTTTCACAACGGGGCACTGATGAAACAGTACGACGCCATCATCATCGGCGGCGGAACGGCAGGATCCATGACAGGTATTAGCCTACAAAAGAAAGGGAACAATCACTACTGTAAAACTGTTATGAAGTAATGCATCGAAATCATTGAATAATTTTATCATATGAACAATTATGTCATACCCACCGAGGTACGCATCGGACACATTCATCTGAAGGTGTCCGACCTGGAGCGCGCCCTCTCTTTCTACCACGACCTTCTCGGCTTCGAGGTCACCATGATGTATGGCAAGCAGGCCGCCTTCCTCTCCGCCGGCGGCTACCACCACCATATTGGCCTGAACACCTGGCACAGTGAAGGGATGCCCGAGGCACCGCTGGAGGGGGTGGGTCTCTACCACACCGCCATCGCCTACCCCTCGCGGCGCGACCTTGCACTGATCCTGAAACGGCTGCTGGAAGCGGGCTACCCGGTCACCGGTGCCAGCGACCATGGTGTGTCGGAAGCGATCTATATGAACGACCCCGACGGCAACGGCGTGGAGCTTTACTGGGACAAGCCAAAAGATGAGTGGCCGGTGGAGGCTGATGGCTCGCTCAACATGTTCACCAAAGCACTCAATGTGCGGGATCTGCTCAGCGAGACGGAGAACGACCCGTTAGAATAAAATCTTACCTCATTGGAGAGCCCTCCAATTAATCAATCCGCGTAACAATGAAAACATCGTTGAAAATAGAAGAGTTGGGGATCTTCCTGCTGAGCCTCTTCTTCTTCACCCGGCTGGAGCTGGCAGCCATCATCCTGTTCGCACACAGCTCCCTCGACCGGGCACTGGGATATGGATTAAAATATGATGACAGCTTCGGCAACACCCATCTCGGGAGTATCGGAAAAAAGGGAAACGAATAAAAATTCCCGGTGCCAACTGTTATTAAAACAAGAGAACACGATCTCACAACAACACATTACATCGAAAGAAAATGGAAATCAATGCATTGAAAAAGAGAGACGGCATCGAGGGCAACAAAAAACTGACCGATTTGTATGTGCAATTCGAAAAGCTGTTGTCGGAATTGCGAAAAAGGGAAATCCCCGATGAGGTAGTTCAGTCCATCAATACCAGCATCGACCTTGTAGACCCGGCGTTGGAACCAGAAAAAGAATACATCAAACAGCTCCGCAAGACACAGACAGACATCCTGAGCCGGATCGAGAAGGAACTGAAGCTGGTGCCAAAGAATCACTATCGCAATGTCTGGTTGGCCTTAGGGATAGCTGCCTTTGGAGTACCTCTTGGTGTCCTCTTTGGGATCATCCTCGACAACATGGGATTCATGGGCATAGGACTACCCATTGGGATCCCCATTGGTCTCGCAATCGGTACACTCCTGGATAAAAAAGCAGCGGATGAGGGGAGGCAGCTGGATGTGGAGATCAACTACTGAAGAAATTTACCGGGATAATAGTAGCTGCAGCACAATCTTCAGGCAACAGGCATACGGAAAAAAATAAAAAACAGCATTTCTTTCTAGATATTTGTTACATTTGCAATCAGGTTCACTGCCAATGCATTGGCAATTGCCAGACTTTCAGATTCATTTGGATTAAGCATCGAATTACCATAAACACTGTTTTTCTATTCAAGTTTCAATAACCAATTAATTTCAAAGAGTCATGAAAAAGAATTTTCTGTTGATCCTGGCACTGGGCTTGTTGTTCTCATGTTCCTCATCCGGCCCGAAGAATACCGCCAATTCATTCCTGGACAATCTCTCAAAGGGAAAAGTGGACGAAGCGAAGAAGTATGCCACCGAAGCTACCGGCCAGATGCTTGACATGGCAAGTGCCTTCGGGGGGATAGAGGTGAATCCCGACTTTGAATTCACCTTCCTCAGGGATTCGGTGGTGGATAACAGTGCCTGGGTCTATTTCGCAGATCAGGATGGCAAGGAAGATGTGATTGAACTGGTGAAGGTCGATGGGAAGTGGCTGGTTCATATGGAGAGTGAGAAATAAGGAAACCTTAGCCTGTTGCCTGATTCTATTCATCCTGTCTATCACCGGCTGCGCAGGAGGGCACCCCTCGTCCGAACGCTTGGAGTTACCTGTCAGGTTGAATGACAGCGCCTACCTGATCGTCCGGCTGGGGGATGGCTACTTTTCCAATATCTTCCGAAAGGTATCCTCAGAAGAGAAACGCTATTCCCATTCAGGCATCATCCATCGTGTCGATGAGCACTACAAGGTCTACCACATCGAGGCGAACGAGCTCACAGGCAAAGGCATCGTGCGGGATGAGCCCCTGGAATCGTTCATCAGCCACTCCAGGGAGTGGGCGCTCTATGCGATCAACGCACCCGACTCTGTGAAAATGGAGATCGTGGAACAAGCAGGTATCTTCTTTGAGAGCAAGATCCCTTTCGACCTCGATTTCGACCCCGAAAGCGATGACAAACTCTATTGCTCCGAGCTGGTGGCAAAAGCGATCAACAACGCCTTCGGCGAAGAACTGATCACTCCCGGCCTGCACATCGCCGGTCGTCACTTTTACGGACTCGACGACATCTACTTGCACGAGCTGTTTCACTGCCTCTATCACAGCAATGAATGACACTGGTTATACCTGGTAATCTAAACTTTAACAATTTAAACACCTAAAACAAACCGACCAATCATGAACAAGTTTCTTTCTCTGCTTGCAGCTATCTTATTAATGTCCTTTACAGGCTGTATGGGGAATGCGGATCCGGTCTTCCATCCAGAGAGAATCAGGGAAACGATGAATAAGGTTGCGGAGTGGCAGATCAACCATCCCCGCCATGCGCCGAACGACTGGACCAACGGTGCTTTTTATGCCGGACTGTTCGCCGCCTGGGAGACCACACAATCGGCGATGATCTATGACGCGATGATGGCGATGGGCAATGACTCCACGCAATGGCGTCCTCACAGACGCTGGTACCATGCCGATGACATTGCGATCAGCCAGACCTATATCGATCTCTACCGGATCGAGCAGCGGCAGGAGATGATTCAGCCCACCATCGACACACTCCGAATCCTGTTCACTAACCCCTACCCCCACCAGAGCATCGAGGTGATCAAGTGGTGGTGGTGCGACGCCCTCTTCATGGCTCCGCCGGTGCTGGTGAAACTGGGAAAGACCCTTAACGATCCGCAATATTTCACGTATAACGATCGCTATTTCAGGGAGTGCTATGACCTGCTCTACAACCGGGAAGAGAAGCTCTTCGCCCGCGACCTGAATTACGTGATCAAGGGCGATGACAACGACCGGTTTGAAGCCAACGGGGAACGGATCTTCTGGTCGCGTGGCAACGGCTGGGTCATGGGAGGCCTGGTGCGGATACTGAAGGAGCTGCCGGCCGATTATCCGGAACGCCCTTTCTACGAACAGCTTTATAAGGAGATGGCGGAACGCATCCTCTCACTCCAGCAGGACGACGGCCTTTGGAGGGCCAGCCTGCTCGACCCCGATTCCTATCCCGGCGGGGAGGTGAGCGGCTCAGGGTTCTTCTGTTATGCCCTGGCATGGGGGGTGAATAACGGCCTGCTTGACCGCACCGCCTATACACCGGCAATCGAGAGATGCTGGGTAGCTCTGAACAAATGTGTAAACGAGGAGGGACGCGTGGGATGGGTACAACCCATCGGCGCCGATCCCCGCAAGAACTTCAATGAAGATAGCTGGGAGGTGTATGGCACCGGTGCTTTTCTTCTGGCCGGCAGTGAGGTGATTCAGATGATACAGCCCCGGGATTAGAGGCGTATGTTTGAACCTTAATACAGACAAGCTATGCAGGAAATAGAAAACTATAAGAAAGATAAACTGACAATTAATTTAGTATGGGCTAACTTGTTTGGAATCCTGATGATATTTCCGGTAGGCTTGTTATTTGGGTTACCCTATTATTTGTTGTGGAAACCACAGATGAATATAATACAACTCCTTGATAACAGTAGTATACAAGAGGCCGGATTAGGATTAATACTGTTTATTGGAATATTAGTATCAGGAATCGTATTACATGAGTTAATTCATGGAATAATATGGGCAAAGTTTGCTAAACGAGGATTTAAATCAATCAAATTCGGTGTGTTGTGGACCATGTTAACCCCATTTTGTCACTGTAAGGAACTTTTAAATGTAAGGCAATATATTATTGGAGCCATTGCACCCGCAATTTTGCTGGGCATTGTTCCTTCTATTGTTGCAATTAT
>JAEWQF010000036.1 GCA_023399295.1 Bacteroidota bacterium | reverse complement strand
ATGCCGCGCTTCCTCAGGGAGGGTGATCAAGCCACCATCAGCAGCAAGATCTCCAACCTCTCCGACAGCCTGCTGAAGGGTGAGGTAAGGCTGCAGCTCTTCAATCCCCTTACCGAGGAATTGATCTCTGATATCAGGATCGACGATGCTGTAATGCCCTTCACCCTGGCTGCCGGCACATCCACCGAGGTTGCCTGGAGCTTTGTGCTCCCCACCGGGATCGATCTCCTCGGGGTGCGCGTCGTGGCCGGGAGCGAACTCTTCAGCGACGGTGAGCAGCATGCACTGGCGGTGTTGCCCAACCGGATGCTGGTGACCGAGAGCATGCGCATGGACCTGAACGGTAGTGAAAAGAAGCAGTTCACCATGGAGCGCCTGCTGGAAAGCAGCTCCCCCACGGCGGAGGAGTACCGGCTCACGCTGGAGTTTGCCTCCTCTCCTGCCTGGTACGCCGTGCAGGCCCTGCCGGTGCTGAGCGACCCCGCGAGCGACAATGCGGTGGCCTGGTTCGCCGCCTACTACAGCACTTCGCTGGGTGACTTCATCGGTAAAAGCTACCCCCGGGTGAGCGCCATGGTGGATGCCTGGCAGAAAGAGGGGGGCAGCGGTGCGTCGTTGCAGTCGCAGCTTGCCAAAAACGAGGAACTGAAAAACCTCCTGCTTGAGGAGACTCCCTGGGTACTCGAGGCACGCGATGAATCGGAACAGCGGCAGCGGCTCTCGCTGTTGTTCGACTTGAACCGCAGCCGCGACCAGCTCGCTCGCTCACTGCGACGGCTGCAGGAGCTGCAGACAAATGAAGGGGGCTGGAGCTGGTTCAAGGGATTCCGTCCCTCTGTCGGCATCACCCATTACATCCTCTACGGCTTGAATCGCCTGCAGGAGCTGGGCGCTTTGCAGTCGGGCGATGAGACGCTTTCCATGCAGTCGCAGGCTGTCGCCTTTGCCGATGCTGAGGCGCTGCGCCGCTTCGAGGCAATGAAACGAGCCAACAAGGAGTGGAAGAAAATAAAAATGATCTCGCTCACCGATCTGGAGTATCTCTACGTGCGATCGGCATACAGTGACCGTCCCATGGAAAAGGAGCTGAAAGAGATGAGCGACTTCTACCATTCCGTACTGCAGAAACACTGGACCTCTTATGGACTCTACGAGCGATCACTGATCGCGGTGCTGATGCATCGCAATCAACAGAAGGAGCTGTTGCAGGCGATCCTGCGCTCCTATCGCGAACATGCCACCCAATCCGACGAGCTGGGAATGTACTGGGCCAACAACCATGCGCAGGTCTTTATGTCACAGTCGGCTACCTCAGTGCACACCTTCATCATGGATGCCTTCCGCCTGGGGGGCGCCTCCACCGGGGAGATGGACCGGATGAAACGATGGCTGCTCAAACAGAAGCAGACACAGCAATGGGAGTCGACGCATGCCACCACCGATGCTGTCTACACTTTGTTGAGCAGCGGCAGCGACTGGTTTGCAGCCACGGGAGAGACCACCGTCACCGTCGGTGACAAGGTGGTTGAACCGTCAAACAAGGCAGCGGGAACGGGTTACTTCAAGGAGAGCTGGAGCCGCTCGGAGATCACTCCCGCAATGGGACGTGTCACCGTGGAGCACAACGGCAGCGGTCCCGCCTGGGGTGCCCTCTACCGCCAATACTTCGAGGAGATGGACAAGGTGGTGAAAAGTGATGGCTCGCTCGATATCGAAAAGGAGCTCTTCCTGGAACAGACCGATGAGAGCGGCAGGGTGCTGGTGCCGCTGACGGAAGAACGACCCCTGCAGGTGGGCGACAAGGTGGTGGTGCGGCTTACTCTCCGCAACGACCGTGACCTTGAGTTCGTGCAGCTCAAGGATATGCGTGCCGCCAGCTTCGAGCCGGTCACACAGCTCTCCGGCATGGCCTGGCAAAATGGAGTGCCCTATTACCAGGTGACGAAGGATGCCTCTACCTCCTTCTTTTTCGATCAGTTGCCTCGTGGCACCCGCCTGTTCGAGTATGACCTCTATGTGACCCGTGCCGGCAGCTATTCCAACGGCATCGCCACGGTGCAATCGCTCTATGCTCCCGAGTTTACATCCCATACCGGCGGTATGCGAATTATTGTTAAAGAGTAAACAGCTGCTTCACTTAATTGTTACTTTTGCAGCGACAAGAAAAACAGGAAAGATAGAAAACGATAAATTTATCAAGATATGAAACGAGCAAGCATATTGATTCTCTTCGCAATGATCTGCAGCCTGATGGCTTTCTCCCAGCAGAAGCCTTCAGTCGAGTTTGATAAAACGGAGCATAACTTCGGCACCATCAAAGAGGAGATGGGAGCGGTTACAACCCAGTTTGAGTTCACCAACACCGGCAAGAGCCCGCTGATCATTCAACGTGTCTCCGCCTCGTGTGGATGCACCACTCCCGGATATACCCGTGAACCGATCCTGCCGGGCAAGAAAGGGACAATTTCCGCCAAGTATTCCACTGTAGCCCGTCCCGGCACCTTCAACAAGAGCATCACCGTCTACACGAATGTTCCTGATACCGTCTATGTACTCAGGATCAAGGGGAATGTGCTTCCGAAGAAATAGATTCAACATGAATTGATAATACTGGCCGGATGAAGTATCTTTGCAAGAGCTTCATTCGGTTTTTTAATTTGAACAAGCAAGATGGAACATCCCGAGAACGACCCCCAATACAACAGCCTGAAAGTGAACAAGGGCATTGCGCAGCCACCCAGCGTGAACCCCTATCTCAACCGACGCAGAAAACAGCCACTGCATGCTGTGGAGGAGTATGTGAAAGGGATCCTCTCTGGCGACAGGGTGCTCCTCAGCCAGGCAGTGACCCTGGTGGAGAGCTCCCTGCCGGAACACCAGTCCCTTGCCCAGGCCATTATCGAGCAGTGCCTGCCTCACTCGGGCAATTCTGTCAGGGTGGGTATCACCGGTGTGCCGGGAGCAGGCAAGAGCACCTCCATCGACGCATTCGGCATGCATCTGCTGGAGAAGGGTCACAAGCTGGCGGTGTTGGCCATCGACCCATCCAGCGAGCGCTCCAAGGGAAGCATCCTGGGCGACAAGACACGAATGGAGAAGCTCTCCATGGCGGAGAACGCCTTTATCCGACCTTCCCCGTCAGCGGGATCGTTGGGCGGAGTGGCACGCAAGACCCGCGAGATCATCGTGCTCTGTGAAGCGGCCGGGTTCGATTACCTCTTCGTGGAGACAGTGGGGGTAGGGCAGTCGGAGACGGCCGTTCACTCGATGGTCGATTTTTTCCTCCTGATCCAGCTGGCCGGCACCGGCGACGAGCTGCAGGGCATCAAGCGCGGCATCATGGAGATGGCCGACGGCATCGTGATCAACAAGGCGGATGGTGACAACATCGAGAAGGCAAACATGGCACGCCGTCAATTGCGCAATGCGTTGCATCTCTACCCCCTTTCTGAATCGGGCTGGTCGCCGGAGGTGCTCACCTATTCCGGCTATTACAAGATCGGCATCGCCGAAGTATGGGAGATGATCCATCGTTACATCGACTTTGTGAGGGAGAATGGTTATTTTGACCGCAAACGAAATGAACAGTCCAAATACTGGATGCTTGAAAGCATCAACGAGCAGTTGCGCAACGGTTTCTATCGCGATCCGGAGATCGCTGCGCTGTTGGTTCAACTTGAAACCGAGGTTTTACAGGACCACAAGAGCTCTTTCACCGCTGCCCGCGAAGCGCTGGATGCCTACTATCGCAAACACCGGTAAAAAATGGGATAAAAAAAATTCCGGAAAGAACCACAGTTTTATTTTTTTATATAACTTTGCATCAACAAGCAAAAGGCGCATTCTTCTAACGGTTAGGAAAATTGTTTCTCAGGCAATGAATAGCGGTTCGATTCCGCTATGCGCTACTACCTCCCCACTATTTACTGTTATTCCGATCACCCATCACTGAACGGGTCCGCATTGCTCCATCCCAACAAATGATCATTTTTCAATGAAAATAGCTATTTTGTGGTATTGTGTTCCTTCATTTTTTTTCTGACCTTTGTATTTGTTAAATAACACACATTTTTACTATTTCATGGCGTTATTGTGTTATAATGTACTATTTTTGCCGTGAGATATTAAAAATCGTAACAATTGACGCAGCAAAAAATGAAAATTAATAAGATTGTTTTGGCTCTATCGCTCCTGGCGATGGCATTTGCTCATGCATCCGCACAAAAGCAAAAAGGATCGTTTGCCATCGTGGTTGATCCTGCCGTAATGGCAAACAGTAGTGCCTCCATCGAAAAGTATCTATCATCCGTGGAAGCCGATGGGCTGGCGACCCATCTCATCGTGGACAAGTGGTCAGTGCCCGATTCCATCCGCACCCGCCTCCATCAGCTCTACCTGCACAATCATCTGGAGGGTGCCGTCTTCATCGGTGACATTCCGGTGCCGATGATACGCGATGCGCAGCATCTCACCACCGCCTTCAAGATGGACCAGCGCCGTGCATGGGATCGTTCATCCATCCCCTCCGACCGGTTCTACGATGACTTTGACTTGCGGTTTGAATACCTGAAACAGGATTCACTGCAGTCACTCCTGCATTACTACAGCCTTACTCCCGAGGGTGCCCAGTCGGTGGAGAGCGAGATCTACACCGCCCGCATCAAGCCGCCCAAGTATGAAGGCAAGAGCCGCTTCGAGCTGATAGATGCCTTTTTGGAGAAGGCGGTAAGGGAGAAAGCCGCCGCACGCCGGATATCACAGATCACCTATTTTGCCGGAAACGGATACAACTCCAACAGCATGGTGGCCCGCGCCGACGAGCGATTGGCACTCACCGGTCAGTTCTCCGCGCTGGCCAAGGGAAAAGGTACCCTCAACTACATTGATCATACCTTCGACGAGTTCGTGAAAGGACGCCTTTTGGCCGAGCTGGAGCGGGAGGATCTGGACCTGGCCATCCTGCACCACCATGGTGCCGATGACACCCAATACCTGAATGCCAGTCCTTATACCATCATGACCGACAAATGGCTGGAGATGGCCCGCAAGTTCTTTCGCGGAAAAATTCGCAGTGCAAAGGATACTACCGCCTCCAAACAGTATTACATTGACAACTACAATGTGCCGGAATCGTGGGTGAACAACGCATTCGATCCCGATATGATGTTGAAGGACAGCCTGAGCGATGCGGCCATGGACATTCACATTGCCGATCTGGAAGGCTTCACACCCGGAGCTCCCTTCGTGATGCTGGATGCCTGCTTCAACGGATCGTTCCACCTGGATGATTACATCAGTGGCCATCACATCTTCAATCCCGGACATACCGTCGTGGTAAAAGCCAACTCGGTGAATACCCTGCAGGATGTCTGGACCAACCAGCTGATCGGCCTGTTGGAGCTGGGTGTCTCTGTGGGTAACTGGGCGAAGGAGCAGTTCACCCTGGAGTCACACCTGATGGGTGATCCCACCTACCGCTATGCGAGCAACCGCAACGAGGATGACGACCTCAACCGGGCCATTGCCCACCGGAGAAATGATCTGAACTACTGGAAGAGATTGTTGAAAGATGAACACCCCGAGGTGAAAGCGCTGGCAATGAAACTTTTGTTTAAGAAAGGGGCGTTGACACCGGATCAACTGTTGGCAATTCAAACGAGTGATGCCAACCCCACGGTGCGGTTGATGGCCTACCATCTGCTGCTCCATAGCGACAGCGAATTGCTGGTGCCATCCATCCAGGCGGGATTGCACGACAACTATGAACTGATCCGCCGCTTCGCAGGGATGCACGCCGGTGAGAACCAGTCGCCCCAGCTCCTCGACGATCTCATGAAGATACGCCTCTCGCCCGGTGTCTCGGAACGTGTCTACTTTCAGGTGAGAGGTGCTGTGGACCAATATGCCAGGGAGGATGCGCTGTCTGCTTTCGACAAACAGCTGGAAGGCAGGAGCGGTATCTGGTACGAAAAGATAAAAGGAGATAGAGCCAATTTCGACCGGATACTCACAGCAAATGAAAAAGAGATGATGGATCTGCTCGATCCGGAAGTGGCGGCACGCGAAAAACGTTTCAACATCACAGCGCTGCGTAACTCAAACCAGGCAGCCTATCTCGACACGCTGTTCCGCTTCATGAAAGAGTCGGATGACCAGACCCTCAGACAACTGCTGGCAGAGGCCTTCGGCTGGTATACCCGTTCCTGGAAAAAGCAGGAGATTGTCGACTTCTGCCAGGCACAGGCCGCAGTGGAAAAGGATGATGCCGTGAAAAAGGAGCTGCTGCGCACCGTGAGACGACTGACCGATTGAACCCGTCAACAACCTATGATTCAATGATAAAGAGTTAACAGTATGAGCAAAAATCCAATTGAAAATACGATGATCTCGTCCGGGAGGGTGCTGTTGTATGGCACAGCCCTCCTGGGGTTGTGGCTCCTTTCGGTGCTGCAGCTTACCGCGCAGGAAGCACCCTCATCCCTGAGAGGAAGGGTGGTGGAACAGAACAACCCCACCGTGCCGGTCGAGTTTGCCACGGTACAGGTGCTCCCACAAGGATCGGCCACCACCACCAACAGCAAAGGTGAGTTTTTCTTCGATCGACTCTCTCCGGGGCGGATCAACCTGAAGATCGATTTTCTGGGGATGGAACCGATCGATACCACCTTTACAATTGCTGCCGGTAGAAACCTGGAGATCTCTTTTCAGATGCAGGAGAGCACCTTCCGATTGACCGAGATCACCGTGGTGGCACAGGAGAGCAAGGCCGGAAGGGCCACCGCCTCCACCATCTCCCGCCAGGCGATGGACCACCTGCAGACCAGCTCGCTGAGCGACATCATGCAGCTGCTTCCCGGCGGCATCACCTCCTATCAGAGCGGTCTCTCCACAGCAAAGACCTTCAGTATCCGCAGCCTGGGAGCAAACCCGCTCAACCAGGGGGTACCGGTGTCGACCGAGGCGGCCAACATGAACAGCATGGGTACCGCCATCGTGATCGACGGGGCTCCCCTCTCCAACAATGCCAACCTGCAGACGCTCTCACCGGCAATCAGTGGCAGTGGTGCTGCCATCGGTGGCGGCTCCTCACCCAATTCGGGGCTCGACATCCGTTCCATCTCAACCGACAACATTGAGTCGGTGGAGGTGATCCGCGGCATCCCCTCGGTGGAACATGGCGACCTCACCTCGGGTGCGGTGATCATCAAATCGAAGGCAGGCAGGGAGCCACTCACCATCCGGCTGAAAACCGACCCTTACATCTACCAGGCCTCCGTGAGCAAGGGCGTGAGCCTGGGTAAGGAGAGGGGTAACCTCAACGTGAGCGGTGATTATGCCTACAGCATCAAGGATGCCAAGGAGTCGTATGCCTATTATCAGCGTGCTACAGCCAGGGCAATGTACTCCAATCGTTTCAACAACCTATCCAGCAACACCTCCTTCGATTTCTCGCTTGGAAAAGATACACGGGAGAGAAACCCCAATGACGAACGCAATCAGCTCGAAACGGGTGCACGCGACATGGGCCTGCGGTTCAACACCAACGGCACCTGGAACATCCGCAAGGGATGGCTGAGCAATGTGAAGTATACCCTCTCGGGCAGTTACCGCGACAAGCACTCCTTTCAGAAGGAGCTATTGGGAAATGCTTTTGCCGCCTACTCCATGTCCCGCACCGACGGTGCCGTGTTGAGCAACCGTCCCGGTCAGAAGGTGTATGACTACCAGGGCAGTGAACTAACCAGCATCCCTGCCGGCGAGTCCAACCTGATCGCCACCTACCTGCCCAACGAGTACTTCAGCCGCTATGATATCTACGGCAAGGAGGTGAACCTGTTCGCCAACCTCAATGCCTCCTTTTCAAAGACGCTGGGAGCGGTGAACAACCGGATCCTGGTGGGTGCCAACTTCAGAAGTGATGGCAACCTGGGTGACGGGAAGGTATACGATCCCTACAATCCCCCCTATCGCAGCCTCAGCGCGGAGAACTCATCGCCTCGCCCCAGGAAGTACTCCTCCATCCCGTTTATCAACCAGTTGTCACTCTACGCAGAAGAGAACCTCACCTGGAGCATGGGTGAGCGGGAGTTGCTGGCACAGGCAGGGCTGCGTTACGACCTTGTCAACGGCAAGAGCATCGTCACCCCCCGCACCAACTTCTCATTTGATATCTTACCCCGCAAACTGTGGCTGAGGGGTGGTTATGGGGTGACCGCAAAAGCTCCTACGGCACTTTACCTCTATCCGGAGAATGCCTACTTCGACCTGGTGCATTTCAACACACTCAACTCCTCGTCGGTGCCTGAAAATGAACAGCTCTTCCTTGCCTCTACAAAGGTCTTCGATACCCGGAACAGGGAGCTGAAGATGGCAGCCAACCAGAAGGCGGAGATCGGACTTGACCTGGTTGTAAACAAGATGCGTTTTTCGGTGACTGCCTACAACGAGCAGCTCAAAAACGGATACAACCTGGCAACCACCATCGACTCCTACCAATTGCTGAATTACATCATCTATGAGCAAGCCGCTCAGAACCCAGGGGGGATACCCACTCTCCAGGAGCAGGAACGACACAATATCTTCGTCTCTTATGCTACCCCCACCAACGATGGACGATCACACAACAGGGGGGTGGAGTTCGATTTTGATTTCGGCCGGATCCATGCCATTCGCACCTCTTTCGTGCTGAACGGTGCCTATATGCGTTCCACCGACTGGAGCGACAGCCACAGCTTCAGCAACCAGAAGAACCTGAATCAGCTGGAGCGCAACGTCGGGATTTATGAGAAGGGAAAAGAGAAGTATGAACGGGAACGGTTCACCACCACCCTGCGGGCAACCCACAACATCCCATCCATCGGGTTCGTGCTGACAACCACCGCACAGGTGAGTTGGCACAACAAGTACTGGACCAGCTACGGCAACGACTCCACATTTGTATCCTATATCTCGCGTGAAGATGGATCGGTGAAGCCTTTCAATGACTCCATGAAGAATGATCCCGAGTTTGCCTATCTCTTCGAGACAAGGAGTCCCACCCGTTTCATTGCAGAATCCTACTTCCCGGTGCTGCTGATCAACTTCCACCTGACAAAGGAGATCGGTGAGAATCTGAAAGCATCGTTCTATGCGAACAACATGTTCAACAGCAGGCCGCTCTATGAGAGCAAACGAACACCCGGTTCATTCACGCGACTCAACATTCCCATGTATTTCGGTTTTGAGCTGGCCCTGTTATTGAAATAAAACGCAGTGACAATTAGATGCATCCCAATTAAAACGTTCGACCAACAACAAGAAATCATATGAATCAGAAAATAAGAAGATACACCCTGCTCCTTCCGTTGATGCTGGCGCTGCTCTCCTGTGAACAGTTCCAGAGTGTCTCGGAAACGGAGAAGATGTTACCCCTGAGTGCCACCATCGAGGTGAATCTCAATCTGGGTACGGCACCACTGCCCGATCAGATGCAAGTGAAGCTTGTCAACTTTGCAGAGCGCTATGAACTGACAACCACCATGACACCCAATCAACCGGTCACGGTTGAGAACATCATTCCCGGCATCTATACCATTACGGTGAGTGCGGAGAAGAGCGAGGACGGGTTCACCTACAACTACAACGGCAACGTGGTGAATGTGGGCATCGTGGATGATCAGGAGACGATCACCGTGGAAGTGGGTGCTGCCAGGGCAGGAGCACTCCTCTTCAAGGAGGTCTACTACAGCGGATCGAGAACACCCACCGGTGGCTCCTACTTCCGTGACCAGTTCTACGAGATCTACAACAACAGCGACCTCGAGCAGAACATTCGCGGTCTCGCCATTGCCATCATCAACCCGCTGACTGCCACCGCCAACCTGCCTGTATGGCCGGGAGAGGATGCCGACCAGTATGTCTATGCCCTGCAGATATGGCAGGTACCCGATACGACCGATTACCCCCTGTTGCCGGGTGAGTCGATCATCATCGCCCAGATGGCCGATGACCACACCAAAGCCAACCTCAACCCCACCGCACCGGTCAACCTGCTGAGCGCCGAGTTTGAGACACTTGTAAGGACCACGTCGCTGATTCAGGATAACCCTGCCATCAACATGAAGATGGCATTCTGGCCCTCACCCACACCGCAGTGGCTGACAACTGTCTTTGGAGGTGCTTTTGTGCTGTTTGTCCCATCAGATCCGATCGATCCCAACAGTGGCACCGAGGTGGTGAGTCCCGTGGGTGCAACAACAAAGAACTACCGGATACCCATCGAATCGGTGGTCGATGCCCTGGAGAACGTGGGAAACCCCAACCAGATGGAGCTGAAGCGGATGCCGGCGGTACTGGATGCCGGTGCAGCCACGGTGAATGGCACCTATGTGGCCAAGAGTGTGGCCAGAAAGGTGAAGGAGACACATCCCGATGGAAGGGTCATCCTGCAGGATACCAACAACAGTACCGAAGATTTTGAGGTGATGGATTCCCCGCAGATCAGGAGATACAATGCGCAGACTCCTTCATGGAACACCTGGAAATAGCAAATAGAGGAACGATTATGAACAGCATATACAAACAATCTATCAAAGGGCTGTTGCTGACGGCTGTAGCCCTACAGCTGATGAGCTACACCTTCGCACAGGAAGAGAAAACGCTTTCATCGCCCCTCTCTATTGAGTTGCGGAAGGCACGTGCCACCTGGTTTGAGAGCAACAACAGTGCCGGCATCGGACTCGATAGCCTGAGGAGTTATGGTTCTCTCGAGGCCGGATATCAGATGACCGACGGTGCGTTCAAAAGAGTGCAGCAGGGTGAAAAGGAGCGTCAGCTCACTGTGGAGACAGAGGGTGGACAACAGCTGGGCAATGCCTATGCCTGGGGTCGCTTTTCCTACAACAATGAAACCCTTCGCGATACACGATTCAACACGGCGATGCTCGATCCCTACCGTGGGATGCCCTACTATCCGGTCGATCCCAACCTGAGTGATTGGAAGAAACAGCAATACAACCTGCAGATGAAGGTCTCCTCGAAGCCGCTGTTCGAACGCTACCTATTGGGTATCCAGGCGGAATACAATGCGGAGACAGGGGCCAAACAGATGGATCCCCGCTCGGAGCTTTACCACTACTCCATCCACCTGAAGCCGGGTGTCGCGGCCATCTTCGGATCACATCGGCTGGGATTCAACCTGGAATATGCAAACATGATCCAGGAGACACGCGCTCACAGCAACAGCGACAACCAGGTGAACCAGGATGTCTTCGTGATGCGGGGTCTGGGCAACCACTACACTTCCGTGATTGGTGGCCTGCAGTCGCTGGGCAGCTTCATATACGATGCCAATACAGTGGGTGCCGGATTGCAGTACGGTTGGCAACAACAAGCCCTACGTCTTTTTGCAGAAGGGGGATACAGCTTCCGCGTGGAAGAGGCGGTGAGAGACATCACCAAACCCCGCAAGGAGGGAACACTCCGTCAGCAGGAGCTCTATGGTCATGCGGCACTGCTGCATGAGGGGGTCAACTTGAACCGGCTGGATCTCTCTTACCGCAGCAGTCGAACAGATGGCATCGAGTTTGTACAGGTGCTTGACAACAGCTACGAGGTGCAGCAATGGGTCGATCTCTACAGCAGCATCCGCTCCACCTACCGACGCGATGCCTACCGCCTGTCGTACGACTTTTACCGCAACGCAGCACAGGAGTTCAGCTGGAAAGCGGGCCTCCATGCGCTTTACACGGTGACGGACGACAACTATCTCATGCCGGTGTCCCACCTGAAGATCCGCAATCTCTACCTGGGGGCAGATGCCAAGCTGAACCTTCCCTCACATGGGAGCTCCCGTTGGGTGCTGGGTGCCGACCTTGTTCGTAAAATGAACCGGGAAGGGGATTATCTCTACGGTGGTGCCGATCCCGGGTCGATAGTGATCACCGAATTCATGCAACCCGAGGTGGCCTATCTGACACAGGATTACTTCAAGGTGGGTGGCAGCATCAGTTACTTCACCGCGCTCTCCTCGCAGAAGAGCGGTGCATATCTGAAACTCGCCGCAGACTATTACAAAGCAACCGAAGGTGACGACGTGCGGGTGATCACCCAACTGGCTATGGGGCTTACCTTTTAATTAAAACCTACAGACAATGGTTCATAAATATGTATTACTGACAGCCCTCACCCTGCTTTTCTCTTTCGGGGTGATAGCTGCAGGAAAGGGTTTTGCCATCGTGGTGGATCAACCCACCTACACCGCTTGCAAGACGGAGATCGATGCCTACAGCAACCTGCTTGAGCGGGAAGGGTTCACACCGTTGCTCCTCTCAGGGAGCTGGGGAGAACCCGATGAGTTGCGGCAACAACTGCACCATCTCTATCAGCACCACCAACTGGAAGGAACAATCCTGGTGGGTCAGATACCGATACCGATGATTCGCGATGCGCAACACCTCACCTCCGCCTTCAAGATGGACCAGGAGCGTTACCCGCAAAGAAGCTCTTCGGTGCCTTCTGACCGTTTTTACGACGATTTCGACCTCCGGTTCGAATCCATCGGAGGTGAGGAAGGAGATCCGCTCCTGCACTACTATTCGCTACGGGGCGACTCGCCTCAGTACATCCAGAGCGACATCTACAGCGGGCGGCTCAAACCCACACGACAGGGTGAAAAGGGATACCAACAGATACGCGACTATTTCCGGAAACTCCTGCTCGAACGGGAACAGCAGAATGCGCTCGATGTGGTCACCGCTTATACGGGCGAGGGCTCCTTCTCCAACAGTCTCACCGCCTGGCGCGACCAGGGAATGATGATCCGGGAGCAGATCCCGGCCGCCTTCCGCAACAAAAAATCGGCGAAGTTTCTCTTTTTCGATATGTACCCTTATATGAAGGAGCTGGTGACAGAAGAACTTCGCAGAGAGGAACTAGACCTGATGCTCTTCCACGAGCATGGAACACCCGACAGGCAGTACCTGACAGCCCTGCCGAAAACCGAGGAGGGTGAAGAGCAGATGGAGGCAGGACGCCGCCTTTTCCGGGAGACACTTCGCCGGACCGGTGATGCGGCACAGAGGAAACGACTGATACAATCCTGGACGGAGCACTATCAGCTCGACTCGCTCTGGTTTGCCGGCGTAGATGAGTCGGCGCAGCTGGCGGCCGACTCGCTTCTCGACTTGCGTACCGGTATCGTCCTCGACGACGTGCCGCTCATTGCTCCCAATGCCCGGATGGTACTCTTCGATGCTTGCTACAACGGTGACTTCCGTGAGGAGCGTTACATCGCCGGTGAGTATATCTTTGCTGCCGGTAAAACGGTCGTAACCTTTGCCAACAGTGTCAACGTGTTGCAGGACAAGAGCTCCACCGACCTGCTGGGACTGTTGGGCCTTGGCTTCCGCGTGGGTGAGTGGGCCCGCGAGATCAACATCCTGGAGTCGCACATCATCGGCGACCCCACCTTCCGGTTTGCAGGCAATGCTGCTTCACGGGTAGACCTTCGCTCCACCGACAACGCCCACTGGCTGGCACTCTTCGAAGAAGCGGAGCATCCCGATCTGAAAGGGCTGGCGCTGCACAAGCTATCCGACCTGGGATATCCCGGAATGGCAGAACTGCTCGCAAGGGCCTACAACGAGTCGTCCCACCACTCGGTGCGGCTGCAGGCCTTCCTTCTCCTCCAGCTCTATGGCGGCGATCATTATGCAAAGCTGCTGGAGCAGTCAATCAACGACCCCTTCGAGTTTATCCGACGCAAATCGGTATATGCCATGGGTGCCATCGGCTCCGATCATTTTATTCCTTTCCTGGTCAAAACCTACCTCGACAATTACCTCGATGAACGGGTTCATTTCAATGTCACCTTCACCTTCGACCGGATGGATTTCGACCGGATGGAGGCGGAGATGAAACGGCAGCTGGATCAGAACAGCTCCTATCCCGACCGGGAGAAGGTGTGGGATGCGTTCCAGCGGCAATTCGGTTCCCGCAAACGGATCGCTGCCATGGCCGATGACGTGGCCGACAGGGAGAAACCGTTAAAGAGCAGAATATCCGCAGCAAGGATGCTGCGCAACAACAACTACCACAAACAGGTGGGAGATTATCTCCGGGTAGTGGCCGATGAGAACGAGGAGCCCACACTGCGTATCGCGCTTACCGAGGCACTCGGCTGGTTCACCCATTCCTGCCGCAGAGAGGAGATCGTGACCTCCCTCAGGGAGGTGGCCGCACAAACCCAATCCTCCCAACAGCTGCGCAATGAGCTGGAGAAAAGCATTGCACGAATCGAACATCATATGCGATAGCGACAATTGAAATGAAGAAAATCAAAACCACAGCTATAGGATACCTGCTCGCCACCCTCTTTGCCCTGGCGGCAACAGAACGTCTCATCCCTGAAAATGGCAGATTCGAGAGTCGTTTTCTGATTGTGATCGACTCCGGGAGCTTTGCGAAAGCCTCCGACGAGGTGATGGCCTATAAAGCAGTATTGGAGGAAGAGGGATTGGGGGTTGTCGTGATGATCGGCAACTGGGACAATCCCGAAACATTGCGGGAGGAGATCCGGCAGATCTACCGCCGCAAGCCGGTGATGGAGGGGGCCGTCTTTGTCGGCGACATACCCGTGGTGCGTCTGCGCAACTTCCAGCATGCCACCACCGCCTTCAAGATGAACGAGAAGGAATTCCCCATCGAGGAATCGTCGGTGACCAGCGACCGTTTCTACGACGACCTGGATCTGGAGTTCCGTTTTCTCAGCGTCGACGAGAAGAACCCCCGCCATTTCTATTACACGTTGACGGAACGCTCGCCCCAGGTGGTGGAGAGTGAGTTCTACTCTGCCCGCATGATGCCTCCCTCCGACATGGGGGAAGATACCGATGAACTGCTTAGGCGTTATCTCCGCAAGGTGGTGGAGGCCCACAGGGAGGTGAATCATGCCGATCGGATCCGATTCTTCAATGGCCATGGGTACAACTCCGACTGCCTCACCGCCTGGCACAACCAACAGTTCGCGATCCGGGAACAGTTCCCGGGAGCATTCCGTACGGCAGATGGCAATGCATTCTACAACTACCGCCAGGATCCCTTCATGAAATACCGACTCTATGAACGGTTACAGGCACCCGGTACCGATCTCTTCGTCTTCCACGAGCATGGTGCCTTCGATACACAATATATCAACGGTGCCTATCCCGCTCCCAATCAGCTGGGCATGAACCGCGAAGGTGCCACCGGGCCGCTGGAGATCCTATCGGCCTCACTCCGGAACAGTTATCGCCGCTACAGCGGCGAGCGCAGGGATGCCTTTGAAAAGAGCGTGATGAGCGATTACGCCCTATTACCCGATTTCTTCGCACCCGAACGGCTCGACAGCACCCGCGTGAGCGACTCGCTGCTGGCTGCCGACATCAACATGGTGCTCGCCGACATTGCGACATTGCGCCCGCAACCCCGCATCACCATCTTCGATGCCTGTTACAACGGCTCCTTCCACCAACCCGGATATGTGGCCGGCTATCATATCTTCACCGACGGAAAGACGGTGGTGACTCAGGGTAACACGGTCAATGTGCTGCAAGACAAATGGTCGATGGAGCTGATCGGCATGCTGGCCGAAGGTGCGCGCATCGGCTTCTGGCAGAGAGAGATCCAGACCCTTGAGTCGCATCTGGTGGGTGATCCCACCTACCGGCTCCTCCCCGCTACTGTAGGCGTTGTTCCGTTGACCCGTTCCCGGATGCTGAACCGCGACCTGGCACTGAACCGCCACAAGAATGGGGTATGGAAGGAGTACCTGCATAGCGACAACCCCAACCTGCAGTCGCTTGCACTGAAGATGCTCTCACACCGCCCACCCAAGGGATATCCGGAACAGCTGCTCCGTACCCTGCAGGATAGTCCACACTATAGTGTGCGGATGCAAGCGTTGCAACGGATCCTCTACTCCGACGACAAGCATCTTACAGAAGCACTGCTGCTGGCGCTCGATGACCCCTATGAGCTGATCCGACGTAACGGTGCCCGTTTTGCCGGCTATCACGGTGATGAGC
>JAEWQF010000068.1 GCA_023399295.1 Bacteroidota bacterium | reverse complement strand
GTTGAAATGAAACAGCTTTGTGTTACGGAGAAACAAATGATAAAATCCGTAAAGGATTGACAGACATATGGTCGATTTCACTATGAAGGCAATCATACCCATCTCATTTATGTTTTTTCTCTATCTTTTTCTCAACAATTCGCTTAAGCTCTTCCAGTTCAGAAAGAGATAAGTTTGTCTCGTTTGCAAAGAAAGATGCAAACTGAGCAGCGGAGTCATTAAAAAAATGCTTGATCAATAAATTGACGTTCCTGGCAAAATAATCGTTCTTTTTTACCAGTGGGTAATATTCTCTATTGTTCCCATGTTGGTTGTATGCCACAAATCCTTTGTCAATCATACGCTTCAACAGGGTAGAAACCGTGGTAGTCGCAGGTTTCGGTTCAGGAAACTCGTCGAGAATATTTCTCATATAAGCTCTTTCAAGCTTCCAGAGATATTTCATCACCTGTTCTTCTGAGTTTGTCAATTGCATTATTCTACACTTTTAGAGTTTACTCTACAAATGTAGATACTATTTTTTAATCTGCAAACATTTATGCTATTTTTTTGGAATAAATATGGATAATTAGATTCTGTTTCTAATTCAGGAGATACTGAATGTCAACCCAGTTGATTTTTAACTGTTTATAGATGTGAAATCTCTCCTTTATTGTTTATGTTTGTGACAAGAAACCAACAAAACTGAACAATGAGAAGTAGAAGAGCAATGCTGTGGATGCTGGCTCTCATCTGCAGTTTCCCTGCGGCCAGCAGGACACAGGAGGAAAAGAAACAACCTGAAAAAATGGATAGCCCCATGACCCAATCATCCCCATACAATCTTGTGAATGCCGAAAAGCTGGCCCGTGAGCTGCAGGACAAGGGAATACGGGACAAAGCGGTGCTCGCAGCCATTGCCAGCATACCTCGTGAGGCGTTTGTGGATGAGGCTTTGGCAGAGATGGCCTATCTCGACCGGCCGCTGCCCATCGCAGAGGGGCAGACCATCTCACAGCCCTACACCGTGGCCAGGCAGACGGAGCTGCTGCAGTTGGAGCCCGGCGACAGGGTATTGGAGATCGGCACCGGGAGCGGTTATCAGGCAGCGGTGCTCTGTGAGATGGGAGTGGAGCTCTACAGCATTGAAAGGTATGAGGAGCTCTTTCAGACAGCCAGGAAGACGCTCAATCGGCTGGGCTACTTCCCGAAGTTGTACCACGGCGATGGCTACGAGGGACTGCCGGAGGAGGCTCCCTTCGACAAGATACTGATCACCGCGGCACCTGAGGTGATTCCACCCAAACTGAAGGAGCAGCTCCGCGTGGGGGGACGTATGGTGCTCCCACTGGGGGGACGGGAGCGGCAGCAGATGACAGTGGTGAAACGGGTGAGCGAGAACAGCTTCAGCACCACCACCCACGGCGATTACATCTTTGTCCCCATGAAAAAAGGGACTGAATAACAGTCCCCTTCCATATCAAATTGAATAACTAAACAGCTATTTCTGTTTTATTCGGTGCCCTTGCTGTAGTTGGGTGCCTCACGGGTGATCATCACACCATGTGGGTGACTCTCCGTGTATCCGGCAGAGGTGATGCGGGTGAACTTGGCCTGGTGCAGCTGTTCGATGCTCTCCGCACCACAGTAACCCATCCCGGCACGCAGGCCGCCCACCATCTGGTAGACCACCTCCTGCAGGGTCCCCTTGAACGGCACGCGCGCCTCAATACCTTCCGGTACCAGCTTCTTGATGTCATCCTCCACATCCTGGAAGTAGCGGTCCTTCGATCCCTGCTGCATTGCAGAGAGCGAGCCCATGCCTCGGTAGGACTTGAACTTGCGGCCATTGAAGATGATGGTTTCACCCGGCGACTCCTCGGTACCGGCCAGCAGCGACCCCATCATCACCGAAGTACCTCCGGCGGCAAGCGCCTTCACGATGTCGCCCGAGTAGCGAAGACCACCGTCGGCGATCAGCGGTACACCGGTTCCTTCCAGGGCCTTTGACACCTCGTAGATGGCGGTGATCTGCGGCACTCCCACACCCGCGATGACGCGGGTGGTACAGATGGAGCCCGGGCCGATGCCCACCTTCACCGCGTCAGCTCCCGCATCCACGAGGAAGCGGGCCGCCTCGGCAGTGGCGATGTTACCCACCACCACATCGATCTGCGGGAATGTCTGCTTGATCAGCTTCAGCATCTCAGCCACCCCTTTCGAATGGCCATGGGCGGTGTCGATCACGATGGCATCCACGCCGGCCTCCACCAGGGCTGTGGCTCTCTCCAGCGAGTCGGCGGTGACCCCGATGCCGGCAGCCACACGCAGACGTCCCTGCTCATCCTTACAGGCAAAGGGCTTGTCCTTCGCCTTGGTGATATCCTTGTAGGTGATCAGCCCCACGAGGCGGTTCTCACCATCCACCACCGGCAGCTTCTCGATCTTGAACTGCTGAAGGATTTCGGCGGCATCCTCTAGGTTGGCCGACTGACGTGTGGTGATGAGGTTCTCACTGGTCATCACCTCTTCGATCCGCTTGTTCATCGACTTCTCGAAACGCAGGTCACGGTTGGTGACGATGCCGACCAGCAGGTTGCCATCGGTCACCACAGGGATGCCGCCGATCTTGTACTCCGCCATCATGGCGAGCGCTTCCGACACCGACTTGTCGGGGGTGATGCTGATGGGATTGAGGATCATACCATTCTCCGCACGTTTCACGGCACGCACCTGCCGTGCCTGTTCCTCTATACTCATGTTTTTGTGAATCACACCAATCCCGCCTTCACGTGCAATGGCAATGGCCATCGTGATCTCGGTGACGGTATCCATGGCCGCAGAGACCATGGGGACATTGAGTTTGATGTTGCGGGAGAAACGGGTTGTGAGATCCACGTTGCGGGGCAATACCTGAGAGAAGGCGGGAACCAGGAGAAGATCGTCAAAAGTGAGACCTTCGAAGGCGATTTTGTCTGCAATAAATGACATAAGTGTAACCCTTTAGTTTTTTATTGCATGCAAAAGTACTTATTTTTTACGAACATCGGTTGAAGTACATGTTAATTTTCACTGGATGAACTGAATTGTTTCACTTGAAATGTCGAGGCTACACTTATAAAAAAATTCAATCATCCATACCCCCTCCACCGTTTCCCACTGACAACCAAAAGCCATATCTTTGCAGCGATAACAAACGTTTAACAAAATATATTATGTCTGTATTGGTAGGAAAAAAAGCCCCGGCATTCCGGGCTCAGGCCGTAATCAACGGTACTGAAATTGTAGAGAACTTCTCCCTGGAGGATTATATCAATAAGAATTATGTGGTTTTCTTCTTCTATCCGGCCGACTTCACCTTTGTCTGCCCCACCGAGTTGATCGCATTCCAGCAGAAGCTGAAAGCATTTGAAGAGCGCAACACCGTGGTGGTGGCCGCCTCCACCGACTCTGCCGTCTCCCACTGGAAGTGGCTCAACACGCCGAAGAACGACGGCGGCATCGAGGGTGTCACCTATCCCATCGTGGCCGATCACTCTCTGACAATCTCAATGGCCTACGACGTGCTTGCCGGAAAGTTCGTCACGGATGAGAACGGCAATCCCGAGTTCAAGGGATCAGCCGAAGCCTATCGTGGTCTCTTCCTCATCGACAAGGGAGGCATCGTACGCCACCAGGTGGTGAACGACATGCCGTTGGGCAGAAACGTGGACGAAGTGCTTCGTGTGATCGACGCGCTGCAGTTCACCGAAGAGTATGGCGAGGTATGCCCGGCCGACTGGCACAAGGGAGACAAGGCGCTCTCAGCTACGCAGGAGGGTATCGCCGAGTACCTGTCGGAGAAGTAGTGGGAAATCATCCCATGCGATCTTTCCCCATGATGCTGTTACAACGGTGAAGGGCCGATCCGGTAAAGGATGAGAATCCTACTCCATCTGAAAAACAGAAGTTTAAAAGTTAAAAGCTTTTCTACTTCTGTTTTTTTTTATTATTATTGCAGCAAAACCTATCAAGATGGGGCCTTCAACGGTCACACCATAACTGTACACACCATGAAGAAGATTCACCTATTGTCGGTACTCATCCTGATTGCTGTTGGGAGTACCACCCTGTATGCACAAGAAAACGACTCACCCGCCGACAAGACTTACACCTACGACAAATTTGAATACCATTTACCCCCTGACTGGGCTTTCAGCGAGGAGGGCACCAACAAGGATTTTCTCACTTTCACTTATGAACCGGGCGGAAGGCGTGAGTATGTGGTG
>JAEWQF010000066.1 GCA_023399295.1 Bacteroidota bacterium | reverse complement strand
CGGCAAGCGTGCGGTCTTGCGGACGGACAAAACTGGAGATGAAATAGTCGATGGTATCACCCCGCTGCATAATGGGAGTAGATTTGACCTTGACCTCCCTGAGCGGAATGGTGGTCTCCTGAAGCTTGATCTCCAGATTTTCTGTGTGGTGTGATACTCTTTTTTGCCAGGGAGCATACCCCAAATGGGACGTCGTGAGCATGAATGAGAGCTCGCCATTGTCAGGAAACGTGATGTGAAATGCTCCATTTGGTTGTGAATAGGAGTATGCAAGAATCCTGCTTCCATCCTCGTCCATCAGCATGAGATAGACATTAGACACCGGCTTCCCTGAGACGCTGTCATTCACGGATCCTGATAGTTTTTGCTGAGCTAGCAGCAATACAGATTGAAACAAAAAAAGCAGTAGCGCAATAGATATTTTGTATTGTATCAAACCTTATCTGTTTACTAGATAGTTGCCATTATTAAATAATCAACTTCAAATGATGATTTGAATGTTTAGATGTATCATTTTGTCTCATTGTTGTGATTTGATACGTAATGTGCACAATCATTTTAGCAAAAAAAGAAAATGTTACTTATGCTGTTTTAGATTGAAAAATAGTCCCTTACCATGGCTCTAAAGGAATGTGGGGGTTTTTTTGGGGTGTTCTTGAAGATGAAATGGACAAAACGCCATAAGCTAACCGAAAGAAACTCATCGGCTCTTCGTAATAGAGCTTTTCATAACGCCGAAACTCTTTTTTTGTCCTGTTCGCATATGGTTTCTTTTCACTGTCTTCCAAAAAAACAGAAATGAATGCTGGCTTTTTCAATTCTTCAAAAGAAATCAATTGAAACTCGAAATAACGATCACTATCCGTGGCATATACAATCATCCCGGGCAATCCCCATAATTTCCACGGGCCCTCATTTATTGGAATATCGGGTGCGAAAAATACACTCCATTTGCGACCCAGGTAATTGGCAACAGCTTTTTTACAGTGATACCCTGTTACCACCAGTATTTCATCTTTTATGATCCACTGAGGCATTTGAAGGGGTTCGTTGTAATAGGAGAAAAGGGCATATCCCTCCACTACCAATCTACTCGCATCATTGTGTAAAGTATAGTACATGGTGGTAGTTCCTCGTTGAAACTGACTCCTTCTGTTGGCTAACTCTCCTATTGATAAATTAAGTGAAACGCTGTTTCGAACGACAGAATCCCTGAGCCAATTATTTCGGCTATAAAAAGCCGATACATTTTCCCCAATATCAAGGTACATCAAATCGGGACGAGAAAAATCAGTCTGGTTCTCAGTTGTTTTGAAACGAAATTCATATATACCCCGATAATTGGCATCTCCCAATATTTCTTGTGCCTGAGCCAAGAATGGCATTATTACTAGAAATATTGCACAAAGAAGTCGATTATTCGTCCACATTTGTCAATCCCACGGCATGACGCCACAAAAATCCATTTCTAAACTATCATAAATGGCTAATTGCATATCCATGGAGAGTTCTTTCGTGGTAGTCAAGCAAGCACCTTCTCCACAAGATGTGAGAAAACAATAATTATGATTTGCGACAGCCAATCCCGCTAGTACAAATAACCCAACCGTAAATAAAAATAACTTTTTCATGATTGTGAAATTTAGGATGTTTGACAATTATTTAGTTCATTGAAAAAGAATAGATTATCAAAATTAAAATGAATTTTTTTCCAATTGATATTATCACGTTAATATAAAGTCAATAAACAACAAAGCCCATGTTAATATCAGGAAACAGTTTCATTTGGTCAGCGTTCCAGCGGAATGTAGGATAATCCTCCTTCATTGATGAATTGCCGGTATTTTTGCTCCTGATCAAGTATGATGGATCCTTTGCCTTCCATGATGAATAATCTTGTAAATTCCACAAAATCCCGATAGAATAGTTTCTCCAGTCGCTGAAATTCCGATTTTGTGATGGTGGGGTAATTTTCTCCCGTTAGGTTCTTGTGCTTGAATACCAGGGGTTGTTGTTCTTTTAAAGATTCAAAACCCTGCATCAGAAAATGAAAGTACCCTTTATCATCATACGCTTCTACAATCATACCCGGCAATCCCCAGAGTTTCCATGGACCGTAACTCATCGCTATCTGTTCAGTGAAATAGACTGTCCAATTTCTTCCCCGGTAATTTGCTTTTGCTTCCTTACAGTAGTAGCCTACAATTATTTTTGATTCTTGTGACATTACCCATTTCGGTTGAACCAGTTGATCCTCATAGCAATAATAATCTATCAGCCCATCTGTAACCTGGATGCTTCTTTCCAGAAAATTGGTGTAAATGGTTGTTTTAATCCCTCTCCTGTAATTTCTGCACTTTTCCACTATTTCATGGGGTGAAAGACCTTGTCTGATACCCGCCAACTTTACAGAATCTCTGATTACTTCATTTACACCGTAATACCTTGTAGCGAAAGTGCCGATATCCAGGTACATAATCTCTTCTTTCGCAAATGCAGTTTGATTGCACTTTGTTTTGTATGAGAACATGAAACTTGCCCTGTGAGTTGCCTGATCAATGTTTTGTCCGACGAGACGATGTGTACCATACACAAGTATCCAGGCAAGTCCAAACACAATACATTTGCACAACATTTTTGTTTTGAGGATTGCTGTAACTTTGAAGAACGACAACGGAGAGTGCAAAATACATCCAAAAAAAAACAATCTTTGCATGATTTTGCAACAAGTAAAGAATTAATTACGCATTGCAATAATAACCTACAGAATGCCGACAAGCAAATAAATTAAGTAAAATAAAGTTAATCAATGGCTTAGTAGGCTTTTTTCTAATCGATATTGACACCAGGATCCCATCTCACTGCCACCGGCAAACCGTTTCAGCAAATCCACCGAATAGGTCACCGCCTCCTGCAATCCTTCCTCGCCAGAGTAGGCGTTGATGATCATCAGCAGGTGGGTGGTGCCGGTGGTGATTTTTGTACGCTCCTCATCACTCGTGGGGGTGCCGATGCCTCCCCTGTTGTCTCGGTATACCGGCAACCCTTCAATATTCAGCAGGCCCCGGCCGATGGCCTCGAAGCGTTCATTGGCTTCACCCACACCCAGTATCAGATCACCTTCAATCCTGTCGAGGTCGAAGCCGCCAATGGAGTAGCCTGTCTTCAGTGAGACCAGGTTGATCAGATCGACCAGGGTGTTGATCTTATACAGCTCCTGTGCTTTCAGGATCCGCCTGCAGAGTGCTTCCGCGGAGGGACGGTAGCGGTTGGGGTCCTTACCCAGTCTCTTGTATGCTTCGCGCGTGGCATGGATCGCCGGGCGCAGCTTGACCTCCTCCATCCTGTAGGCACCACCAAAATGGGCTGTAAAGCGATCAATTTCCCTCCACAGTGCCTCGTTGAAGTCATTGTTCCTCACCTTGCAGACAATCGCTGCCAACTGAAAATCGGGACAAGCCTGAAGAATTTTGTCGCTTACTTCAATATCGATCTTTCTCATGCTTTTCTCATGATGCATTCCTCTTCAAAAGAATTCCAAAGATACAATATCTCAACCAGAAGAACAGAAAATGATCATAAAGGAATGAATGTTTGAAAAATAAAAAGATTTCACTTGTAAAAGTCTCCCACAATTCCTATATTTGCCTGAATTTTTGTTTTCATGCGATTATTTCATTTGTTCACGCGAGGGTATATGGAACACGCAAGAATCAGGTGCTGGAGTGAAATAATTTTGAGGCTCGTTTCATATGACGGACGAAAATAGAAAGCTGCTTGTCGATCTGGAAGTACGCATCAAACAGGTGATGTTCCTGTGTGATTCACTGAAAGAGGAAAATGCCCTGCTTAAAAGAGAGCTGAAAACAAGGCAGCAACAGATCGATGAAGCGGTCACCGATTTGAATGGCTTGAAAACAAAATATGACAGTCTGAAGCTAGCGCGAACAATTACCGCTGCTTCCGTCGATGTGGATGCTGCGAAACAGCGACTGTCAAAACTGGTGCGAGAAGTTGATAAATGCATAAATTTATTGAAATAACCTTTAATGATTTATGTGATGGGCGACGATAAGTTTTTATTGACATTGGAGATAGCCGGCAAGAGATATCCCTTGAAAATCAGGAGATCGGAGGAGCAGGCTTTTCGCGATGCCGCCGCCAGGATAAACAGAAAAATAAACCAATACCGCGTTGCCTATGGAGGGGATCACTCCGGTATGACGACACAGGACTTTGTGGCTATGACAGCCATACAGGCATTGGCTGAGAATTTTTCTCTCGGTGACAAAAATGACACGAAACCCTTTGAAGAGAAGATCGGGTTGTTGATCAACGACCTGGATCACTATCTGAAACAGTAACTCATTGTCCTGATCAATCAGGAATCAACGCACGCACCCTTTCTGAACAGATGAGTCATCTGTCCGATTGAGTGCGTTTTGTATGTTAGAAGCCAAGTGTAGTGGTACACCATCTTGCATTGCAGGAGAGAAGGTGATGCCATATGAAGGATAAACTGAACAAAGTCATATCAAATAATAGAACAGAACACCCTCCCTGTTAATTAGAATTGAAACAGGAAGGTGAATATTAATCATTAACAACAACAAGTATGGAAATAGTAATAGGGATTATCGGACTGGCAATCGGAGCGGTGATCGCCTGGTTCCTGACCGGTAAGTCGGCCAACTCCCGCGCGCAGAAGATCATCAGCGACGCGGAAAAGGATTCCGAAGTGGTCAGGAAAAAGATATTGCTGGAAACCAGGGAAGAGACCATGGCGATGAAAGCAGAGGCGGAGAAGCAGGCCAACGCCAGGATAACCAAGATACAACTGACCGAAAACAGGCTCAAGCAGCGTGAGATGTCGCTCAACCAGAAACAGGAGGAGCTGAACAAGAAATCGACCGAGATCGATGATCTCAAACTGAACATCAGCAACCAGCAGGAGTTTCTGGAAAAGAAAAACATCGAAATGGACCGGCTCCATCGCCAGTCGGTGGAAAAGCTGGAAGCAATCTCCGGTCTGTCGGCCGAGGAGGCAAAAGAACGACTGGTGGAATCACTCAAGGAGGAAGCCAAGACCGGCGCACAGTCTTTCATCAACGACATCATGGAGGAGGCCAAGATGACTGCCAACAAGGAAGCCAAACGCATCGTGATCCAGTCGATCCAGCGGGTGGCTACCGAGACATCCATCGAGAATTCGGTCACCGTCTTCCACATCGATTCCGATGAGGTGAAAGGACGGATCATTGGTCGTGAAGGACGTAACATACGTGCATTGGAGGCCGCCACCGGTGTGGAGATCGTGGTGGATGACACGCCTGAAGCGATTGTACTCAGCGGCTTTGACCCGGTACGCCGTGAGATTGCCCGTCTCTCGCTACACCAGCTGGTGGCCGATGGGCGCATCCACCCCGCGCGCATTGAGGAGGTGGTCTCGAAAGTGAAGAAACAGATCGAGGAGGAGATCATCGAAACCGGTAAGCGAACCGTGATCGACCTTGGTATCCATGGCCTTCACCCGGAGCTGATCCGCATGGTGGGCAAGATGAAGTATCGCTCCTCCTATGGGCAGAACCTGCTGCAACACTCCCGTGAGGTGGCCAACCTGTGTGCCATCATGGCGTCCGAGCTGGGCCTCAACCCGAAGAAAGCAAAAAGGGCCGGTCTGCTGCACGACATTGGCAAGGTGCCTGACGATGAACCTGAGTTGCCACATGCTGTGCTGGGGATGAAGATGGCAGAGAAGTACAAGGAGAAACCGGAAATATGCAATGCCATCGGTTCCCACCACGACGAGGTAGAGATGAACACCTTGCTGGCACCCATTGTGCAGGTGTGTGATGCCATCTCGGGTGCCCGTCCCGGTGCCCGCCGAGAAATTGTGGAGGCATACATCAAGCGACTGAACGACTTGGAGAACCTGGCGTTGTCCTATCCCGGTGTGGTGAAGACCTATGCCATCCAGGCGGGTCGTGAATTGCGCGTCATTGTGGGTGCCGACAAGATCGACGACCAGGAAACCGAAAAGCTGTCGGATGAGATTGCACGCAAGATACAGACTGAGATGACCTACCCGGGTCAGGTGAAGATCACCGTGATCCGTGAAACGAGATCTGTTAGCTACGCCAAGTAAACGGTTTGACAAGGAATGTTGTCAACAAATAAAAAAAGGAGCCTGCTGGCTCCTTTTTTTATTTGAAATAGGTGATTTACTTAGTTCTCGTTCAGTGATTTCTTTCGTTTCCCTTTTTCCACCAACAACTCCTCGTTACTGCCGATTACTGTTTTCAGTTCCAACTGGAGCCGCTTGATCTCCATCTCCTGGTTGTGGATGGTGGTGAGCAGGGCATTCAACTCCTCGTTGTCTACCGTGTCGGGGTATTGCGACCTCACCCGTCCAATGAAATCGCTCAACACATTCATGTAGTTGTTGAACGCATCGTAGGGCGACATGTAAGGACTGAACTGGCTTTCTCCGGTGCCGAAATGCTTGGTTGACATGTAATAGAAGTGGTCGCTCGACTGAAGATAGATCCAATCCTGTTTGAGTCGCCGGTCGGTGCAGAGACGTACTCTCTCACCCACTTCATAGAGCGACTTGAGGGCGCTCTGTTGCAGTTTGTTACCCAGCCAGGCACTCACATCGCGCTCTTCATCCGACCAGGAGATGGTGTTTGGCACAAGCATCGTGCCGATGGGTTGGTGGCTGTTGAGTGCTTCACCGGGGGTGGTGAAGCCCATCCCCTTCTCCATCGCAAAGCGGGGTAATGCCTTGAAGAACTCCAGGATGCCGGTGTGCAATGGCTGCAGGTTCCCCAGTGTCTCATAGTTCATGAAGAGGTTGATCAACTCCTCCTCGGGTGGAGTGGCTGCTATCCAGGCAATAAACTTTTCGGCTGTTAGCGGGTACTCATTCCAGCTGTAGTTCGAGAACCGATAGGTGATGTCGTCGCTGAAACGGCTGTTCTTGAGCAACAGCTTCATTTCGGGACGGGTGGCTGCCTGATAGACATAATTGGGGCTCTTCCAGCCAAGTACATGCTTGGCACCTTCGGTGATCATCCCCCTGTATCCCATGTCGTAGACCATTTCGGCAATCTCATCGGAATAGATCAGTTCGGTGTTCCGCACCACTGTTGGCTTCTTGCCAAAGAGCATCTCAATCCGTTCGGCATGCTGCTGCACCTGGTTGCAGAACTCCTCGGGATCGAACAGGCTGGACAACGAATGGGCATAGGTCTCAGCCAGAAATTCCACATGACCGGTCTTAGCCAGTTCACGAAACCCGTCGATCACCTCGGGTGCGAATATCTCCATTTGCTCCAGCGCCACACCGGATATGGAGAAGGAGACCTTGAACTGCCCTTTGTATTGGTTCACCAGATCAAGCAACATCCGGTTTGCCGGTACATAGGAGCGTGCAGCGATCTGTTGCAGGATATCCTCGTTGGCATAGTCATCGAAATAGTATGGGTCTCTGCCAATATTGAAAAAGCGATACCGTTTCAACCGAAAGGGTTGGTGGATCTGGAAGTAAATGCAAATAGTCTTCATATGGTTGTGTGTTTGTTTTTCTACAGGAGGCTATCGTAGATCCGGCGAATTTTCAGACCGGCATCTTCCCATTTGATGCGGTCAACCTCGTTCTTTCCTTCTATCTTAAGATGCTCTGCCATGGCCGGATAGGTGCAGATGGAGTAGATGGCGTCGGCCATCGCGTCCACATCCCAATAGTCGGTCTTGATCACGTTGTGCAGGATCTCCGAACAACCGGACTGGTAGGAGATGATGCTCGGCACACCGCATTGCATCGCTTCGAGAGGTGAGATGCCGAATGGCTCCGAGACGGAGGGCATCACATAGACATCACTCGACTTGAGCATCTCATACACCTGCTTGCCGCGGAGGAATCCGGTGAAGTGGAAGCGGTGGGCAATCCCCCTGTCGGCTACCAGCCGGATCATTTGATCCATCATGTCACCGCTGCCGGCCATCACAAAACGGATGTGGTCGGTCTTGCGGATCACCTGGGTGGCCGCATCCACAAAAAACTCGGGACCCTTCTGCATGGTGATCCTGCCCAGGAAGGTCACCACCTTCTCCGGTACGCCCGAAAGACGGTCGATGGCTGCTATCTCGGGACTCAACGGATCTACGGCGTTGTGCACGGTGGTCACCTTCCAGTAGGGCTGGTGGTAATTCTCAATGACAGTCCTGCGGGTCAGCTCGCTCACGCAGATGATGTGGTCGCAGTTGTCCATCCCGTCTTTTTCGATGTTGTACACAATTGGGTTGGGCTTGCCCCGGCTCCGGTCGAACTCGGTGGCATGTACATGAATCACCAGTGGCTTACCGGTCACACTCTTGGCGTGAAGACCGGCAGGGTAGGTGAGCCAGTCGTGCGCATGGATGACATCAAAGGCATAGGAGCGGGCAATCACACCCGCTACAATCGAGTAGTTGTTGGTCTCTTCCAGGATGTTGTTGGGATATCGACCCGAGAATTCGAGACATCCAAGATCATTGCTGCGCATGTAGCTGAAGTCGGCATAAATATGGTCACGCAGCCGAAAATACTCCTTCGGGTCCATGAATTTCTCCAGACGAGCCTGTGCCATTTCCCAGTTGACATCGCGCCATACGATGGGGGTGTTGTTGGCACCGATGATTGTCAGGAAGCTCTGGTCCTCATCACCCCATGGCTTTGGTATCACAAAGGTGATCTCCATGTCCTCCTGTTGTGCCATCCCCCTGGTGAGTCCGTAGCTGGCTGTTCCAAGACCTCCCAATATATGTGGCGGGAACTCCCATCCAAACATCAATGCCTTCATGTATCCATTTTTAGATGACTGCCAATCTTGTTGCGGAGATCAGCCAATTCTTGTTCTTTACTTGTAGTTGTGGATCATTTTTTGTGCCCTGAGCAACTCACCTACGCTCATTGCGAATGAGTATCCCCCATGTGCGATAAAAGGCGGGTTGGAATCATAGAACTCGGAGATGCTACCGATGCAGTCATTCTGCATCTCTCCTTCCATCTCAACCATGATCCGGTCAGCCAGCGACAAACCACTTCTCTGAAACAGCTTCAGATATGCTTCGATGTAATGTCCCAGCAACCAGGGGAATGCCATCCCATTGAAGTAAGCTGTTTTCTTCTCACGCTCATTTCCCTTGTAATAGGGATGAAAACGGGCACTCTTGGGTGTCAGCGAGCGAATGCCGCAGAATGTCAACAATTCCTTGGTGACGAAATCAATGACTGATTTCTTCTGGCTTCTTTCAAGGGGAGAATAGGGTAGAGAGACGGCAAGCAGCATGTTGGGCCTGACTTCGGGGTCCTTGTAATTGCCGTCGATGAAATCATAAAGATAGCCGGCATCATTGAGGAACATCTCCTTGAAGGAGTTGCCGGCCAACAGCGCGCGCGCTTCCAGCACAGGCACCTCTTCATCCCTTCCTGTCTCACGTGCCACCTCTTCTGCGAACTTCAGGGTGTTGTACCACAGTGCGTTGAATTCAACCAGGTAGCCCGATCGGGGAATAACCGGCTTGCCATCCAGCAGTGCGTTCATCCAGCTGACCGCCACATCGTGTCCATAGGTGGTGAGTAGCCCTTCATCCTCCTGATAGGCAAGGTTTGGATGTCTGCCTGCTACAAGGTAGTCCACAATTTCAAAGAGGAATGTGGCATACTGTTCCAGGAAACGTTCCTTTTGCTCTTGATGGTATTGCTGAAGGGCCCATACGACCCACAACAACAGATCGGGATCTTCCAACTGCTTGAGGTAGCTCTTGGAGGGTTTGTCGGCCATGAAATTTCGCAGGTGGGGGATGGCTGTGTCCATTATCTTCTCGTAGTCATTCACCTTGTCAGCTGCCAGTGTGCAGCCGGGTAGCGCGATGAACTGATCGCGGGCCCTCACCTTGAACCAGGGATAACCTGCCAGCAGGTAATGCTCATTTTTCCCCGGGACATAGTAAAACTGGTGACTGGAATTCTTCAGGCAGTTGTAGAAGCTGGATCGGGGTGTCCGTTTCTGGATCTCAAAATCAAACTCTTCGGCAAGGCTTGTCGGTTCAACGACCATGTCACTGGCGGAGAAGATGATTGATTCCTGCTTCTGTATCGACATCTCAAAGTATCCGGGTACATAGAGATCTTCCTGGTAGGTGTCTCCATTCAGCAGATCCTGCAGGTACTCGATATCCTTGTACCAGTCGGGATGATAAATGAAATCCGGTTTCTTGCTGAATTGCATGAACAGCTCCGGGTAACCAAAATACATGCAGGTGCTAATGCCATTCTCCACCTCCCGGTAGGAGCGGTCTACCTGGTCATTCTCACGCGTCAGCTGTGAGATCTTGCGGAACGCGAGGAAAGGACGAAAACGGATGGTGGTGGGTGAGTGCGCATCCAGCAGTGTGTATCGGATCATCAGCCTGTTTTCTTTCGAGGAGAACATGGTCTCTTTTGAGAGGATGACCCCCCCGATCCGGTAGATTGTCTTGGGTACACTGTCGGAGTTGAACTCGCGGATGTATTTGTGTCCTTTGGGACTGTAATTGTCACCTGCATAGCGGTGAATACCCAGGTTGAACTCAGCACCATGTTGTATCACCGTCTCGTCGAACGAGGAGAGTATCAGGTGGTTCTCTTCGTCCATGTAGGGCACCGGCATCACCAGCAGGCCGTGATACTTGGTGGTGTTGCACCCTGAAATCGAACAGTTCTGGTATGCGCCTTTTCTGTTGGTCCTCAGTACATTCCGGTAAAGGGAATATTCGAGGTTAATCATCAGCTCTTTATCAAATTTAAGATAACTCATCTCCAGTCACTATTAAGGGTAAGGTGCCATTTGTTGAATTCCTGCGAAAGATAATAAAACTGGCTCTACCAAACAAGTGAATAAAAGATTTAATTGATTAATTACACACCAAATCCCCCAACCGGAAAATTGTTTGTACATTTGCTTCAGATCAGGTTGAACTGGATCCCATCGCTATGGAACAAAAGGAGGTTGGTACGGTCTCATTGGTGAAGAAAAGAATTTGGCTGGCTTCGATTCCGGCCATCCTCTTGCTGACATCTATCTGGTTGTTTTTTCTTGTCGGTCATCTTCTCCTTTCTCCTCATGATTTGATGCGCCTGGGCATCTCACCCGGTGATCCCAATGCGCTTCGTGGTATTTTCTTTGCCCCGTTGCTACACACCTCCTTCTCACATCTCTGGTCCAATTCCCTCTCAATGTTTATCCTGACCTGGTTTCTCTTTTATTTTTACAGTAAGATTTCCCTGAAAGTTTTTGCTCTTTTATGGGTCATGAGTGGTGTGATCACCTGGTTCATCGGAAGGGATGCATTGCATGTGGGTGCCAGCGGTCTGGTCTTCGCCATGCTCTTCTTCCTGTTTTTCAGTGGCATCATCCGCAAATACATCCCACTGGTAGCCGTATCGCTTATCGTTGCGTTTATTTACGGTGGTTCGCTATGGAGTATCTTCCCCATCGCTGAGCTGGTGGATGCCTCAATCTCATGGGAGGGACACCTCTCGGGTGCACTCAGTGGTTTACTGTTGGCGATTCTTTATCGCAAGGAGGGTCCACAAAAACCGATGATGGTGTGGGACGAAGAGGAGGAGGAAGAAGAAGAAGAGGGAGAGGAGGAAGAGGAAGAAGAAGAGGTGGAAGCTTGATTTGCATTCTTTGAACTTTGAACCTGGAACCTGATTGTTGCTCGTTCTGCTGACAGCTGTTGTGAATATTATGCAGTCTGGATGCTTCAAGTCGCACATTTTTCTCTATTTTTGCAGTATATTGAGCAAAATGAAAATCAACAACCCAAAACATTGAAATTATGTCAGAAAAGATCAGAGCTGCCGTAGTGGGTTATGGCAACATCGGTAAATATGTGGTGGAAGCGTTGGAAGCGACCTCCGACTTTGAAATAGCAGGTATTGTCAGACGTGATGTCGCACAGATACCCGCAGAATTGCAATCGTACCGTGTGGTGACCGATATCTCTCAGCTTGAAAAGGTGCATGTTGCCCTGCTGTGTACCCCCACCCGCAAGGTGGAAGAGTACGCCAAGTCATGTTTGGAAAAAGGAATCAACACTGTCGACAGTTTCGACATCCACAACCGGATTGTCCCACTGCGCAGCGCACTCGATCCAACAGCCCGCAAACACAATGCCGTTTCGGTGATTGCTGCCGGCTGGGATCCCGGTAGCGACTCTGTGGTGCGTACACTGCTGGAAGCACTGGCACCCAAAGGCATCACCTACACCAACTTCGGTCCCGGCATGAGCATGGGCCATACCGTCGCGGTGAAAGCCATTGAGGGTGTGAAAGCGGCCCTCTCCATGACAATCCCCACCGGTACGGGTGTGCACAGACGCATGGTCTATGTGGAGCTGATCGGGGGGTATGACTACAAGCGCGTGGCTGAGGCCATCAAGCGGGATGATTATTTTGCGCACGACGAGACCCACGTCTTCCAGGTTGAAGATGTGGAAGCACTCAAGGACATGGGTCACGGTGTCCTGATGGAGCGCAAGGGAGTGTCGGGGAAGACCCAGAACCAGCTCTTCCGTTTCGACATGCGCATCAACAACCCGGCACTCACAGCACAGGTATTGGTGTCGGTTGCCCGTGCGTCAACGCGACTGCAGCCGGGTGCCTATACCATGGTTGAGATACCGGTTGTTGACATGCTGCCGGGCGACAAAGAGGAGTGGATCAGGAAACTGGTTTGAATTTTTATTATCTTTGTCAAAAATCTGAATTGCCAATGGACTTACTGTTATCTGTTACCTGGGATGTGGACCCCACGCTGTTCACCATTTTTGGAAGGGAGATCCGTTGGTACGGTCTCCTGTGGGTAGTGGGACTGATTGTGGCGGTCTCTATGGTGCAGCGCATCTTCAAAAAAGAGGATCTGCCCGAGAAATGGTTCGACTCTCTCTTCGTCTACATGATGGTTGGGATCATTGCCGGTGCTCGAATTGGACATTGTCTCTTTTACGAACCGGCCTATTACCTGGCCAACCCGCTGGAGATCATCAAGGTGTGGGAAGGCGGTCTGGCAAGCCATGGCGGCGTGATTGGCATCATCATAGCCGTATGGCTCTACTCGAAGAAGGTGACAAAGCAGAGCATGCTCTGGACGTTCGACAGGGTCATGGTGCCTACTGGCTTTACTGCCGCCATGATCCGCCTGGGTAACCTGATGAACCATGAGATCTACGGTGGACCAACCGACAAATCCTGGGGCTTCCGCTTCGTCGACAACCTCCATCCCTGGATGCAGGGTGCCGAACCTGTTTTCACTGAACCATCGCACCCGACGCAGATCTATGAAGCAGCTGTTTACCTGGTGGTGTTCGGTATCACCCTTTGGCTCTACTGGGGTACAGATGCCAAAGACCGTAAGGGGCTGATCACCGGGGTAGGAATCCTGATAATCTTTCTTTTTCGCTTCTTTGTGGAGTACATCAAGAATGTACAGGTGGACTCCGAAAACGCCATGCGTGAGAATACTGGCTTGATACTGGGACAGTGGCTCAGTGTTCCCTTCATCATCTGGGGTATCTGGCTGATTGTTGCTGCAATGAAACAGCCGGCCGCGAAAGCTGATACTCCCCGCCAGTCGGAGATGGCGAAACCTTACAGACCTAAGAAGAAGAGATAAGGCTGTCGGCTGTCGGCTATTGCCACAAAACAGCAATGTAACAACTGACATACTGTATTGATCGAACCTCGAACCTGTTTTTTTATGTACAGACCACTTGCAATTGACAATGATGTGTATTATGTGGGTGTGAACGACCGCACCAAACACCTCTTCGAAAACTTATGGCCACTGCCCAATGGTGTCTCCTACAACTCCTATCTCATTGATGATGAAAAGAGGGCACTGATCGATACTGTGGATGTCTGCTACTCCGATCTCTTTTTTCAGAAGGTTGCAACGCTGTTGGGTGATAAGCCGATTGATTATCTGATTGTCAATCACATGGAGCCGGATCATTCCGGATCTATCGGTCTTCTGCTCAGTAGATATCCCGATATCCAGATTGTGGGCAACAAACACACTGTGAAGATGCTTCATGGTTATTATGGCATCACCCGCAATCTCATCATGATTGAGGACCTGCAAACGCTAAGCCTGGGCCGCTACAGTCTCCGGTTCTATCTGACGCCCATGGTACACTGGCCCGAGACCATGATGACCTACCTGCCCGAGAAGAAACTGCTCTTCAGTGCCGATGCCTTCGGAACCTTCGGCACACTCGATGGTGGCATACTCGACAGTCAGCTTGTGCCTGACCGCTACTGGAGTGAGATGATTCGTTATTACTCCAACATCGTGGGGAAGTTTGGTTCTCCCGTACAGACCGCATTGAAGAAGCTGGCCGATCTTCCCATCGAGACAATTTGCTCCACACATGGTCCGGTATGGAGAGAACAAGCGAACATCCAACGAGTGGTGGGCCTCTATGACAGGCTAAGCCGTTACGAGGCGGAAAATGGACTGGTGATCGCCTATGGCAGCATGTATGGCCATACAGAACAATTGGCCGAGCTGGTAGCTGCCGAAGCTGCAGCAAACGGTATCCGCAACATTGTGATGCACAATGTCTCCAAGAGCCATCTCTCCGACATCATTCGGGATGTTTTTACATACAAAGGATTGATCATTGGGTCGCCCACCTACAACAACAAGCTTTATCCGGGTGTGGAGAGCCTCCTCTCTGCCCTGCAGAACAGATCCCTGAGGAACCGCTTCTTCGGCTATTTTGGTAGTTTCACCTGGGCCGATGCCTCTGCAAAGCAACTCGCTGTTTTTGCTGAAGAGTCGGAAGTCGAGCTGGTGGCCGATCCGGTGGTGATGAAGCAGGCGATGATGGACGAGGTGGAGAGCAAGGCTTTGACTCTGGCAAGAAACATGGCCTGTAAGCTTCTGTCGGATGCAGCGGTCTCACCCGTCAAGAAGACAGACTGTCACTGACATCGGAGGGGCTGTAAACAAACTTGCCAACTGTTGCCTGTTTACATTTATTCACTTTAATTAATTGACATCTGCAGCAGGTTTCATGAACCTGCTCCCACTTTTTGTTGTTAAGCGAAAAAAATCACAGCTAGAATCAATTTTTTAAAGAGAATGAGATGAATTCCCTTCATCGGTTTGTATTGTTTTTTTTACTGCTTCTTTTCTCCCTATCCCTGCATGCTGGGAAAGGGGATGACAGTGCGGGCGTGAAGGTAGTTGACTTTGCCGGATTGGAACCCTATCTGAAAAAAAGCAACGACACCATTTATGTCGTCAACTTCTGGGCCACCTGGTGTGCCCCGTGTATCAAGGAGATACCCTATTTCGAGCAACTTGGTTCACATTTTCGGAAGGAGAAGGTGAAGGTGCTGATGGTGAGCCTCGATATGGCCAATCAACTGCAGAGCCGCCTGATTCCCTTCATTGAGAAAGAAAAGATGCGCAACGAGGTGATCCTCCTCGACGATCCCCGGTCGAATCGCTGGATTCCATTGGTGGATGAGAACTGGAGTGGTGTAATCCCTGCCACACTGATTTACGGAAGGGGTTTCCGGGAGTTCTACCAGAAGGAGTTCACCTTTGAGGAGTTGGAAGAAATCGTCTCATCCCTGTTGTCCAATTAACATTTTAACAATCACAACAATGAAAAATCTATTTATTGCTGCTGCCTTCTTCCTTTGGAGTGGGCTCACGTTACAGGCCCAGCCCATCGCCATAGGTGCCAAGGCTCCCGCCTTTTCATTAAAGAACATTGATGGAAGCAATGTTTCACTGGCCGACTATGCAGGTGAGAAGGGTCTCTTCGTCATCTTCTCCTGCAATCCTTGTCCATATGCGAAAGCTTATGAGGGTCGTATCATCAAGCTTCATCAGGAGTTTGCCCAGTTGGGTTATCCGGTAGTGATGATCAACCCAAACGATCCGGTTCAACAGCCCGATGATTCATTTGAACATATGAAGCAGCGGGCGGCTGAAAAAAACTATCCCTTTCCTTATCTCCAGGATAGTGACCAGACGGTCTTCCCTGCATACGGTGCAACACGTACCCCTGAAGTGTTTCTATTGAAAAACGAGGGTGATGGCAGTTTTACTGTCGCCTACACCGGGACCATTGACGACAACTACCAGGATGAAACAGCAGTGGAACAGCAGTTTGCAGCCAGTGCCGTGAAAGCGCTCATGGCGGGCAATCAACCGGATCCAGCCACCACACGCGCTATCGGTTGTGGCATCAAGGTGCGGAAATAGGAGTGTCAACCCACCCTTCCCCTTCTTTTGAATAATTTCCTGTATGCGTAATGCAGCAGGAGGATCATTACCACTACCAGCAGCACAGCTACCAGGATGGGGGTGAAGAGCGACATGACCGAAAAACCGGTCGCTGCCACCCCCTCACCGGTCGATACCACCGGATTACCAAAACCGGCTGTCAGGCTGGTGGAGGTGAGGCGTGTCATGGAGCTGGCACTCTGGATGGTGGCAGCAGCACTGCCACCCACCACAAACCCCATGATCCATCGGATCCATTCGTTTTCAGCAGGAAAAACCGAAGTCATCAGCAAGGTGCCAGCACCCACCGACAGGGGGGTGGCAATGGTGTCGAGCAGGTTGTCCACAAAAGGGATATAGTATGCCAATACTTCAACCACGGCAGCAACACCGAAGCTGATGAGTGCCGGCATGGATCCCATCCATGTAAAACTTTCTCCCAATGGAATGAGTCCGATGCGTGAGGCGATGCCTGCCACGAGCAACGGGATAAAAACCCTGAACCCGGTGCTGGCACTTAGACCGATGCCCAGGGCAATGGCGCTGATGGTTTCGATGTTCATTTCCATTTGATCTGATTGTTGAAAGGTGATCTGAAACAGATGCTATCGACCTGACGCCCCGTTTGGTTTAATTCCGCAGGCATCACCGGTAGGCTCATCCTCCATGCGGTGCCAGATGTCGTGATAAAGTTCGGGATGACGTCTGAACTTGACAAGGATGTAGGAGCAGGAGGGGATTACCTTGTATCCCTTGTCACGGGCATAGCGCACCATGTTGTCGAAGAGTCGGGCAGCAATGCCCTGTCCTTCCATCTGGGGGCGTACTCCCGTGTGATAGGCGTTGAGCAGGTTCTCCTTCACTTCAAAGTCCAGCTCGGCAATCTGTCGTCCTTCCTGCTCGATAAAAAAACTACCCCGTTTCTGATCATCAATCCTGAATTGTATTTCCATCATTGTGTCTGTTTATGTGCGATGTGATTAGAACGTTTTTACCCGCTGAATTGTTGCATTGGTTGACTGACTGATCCCGTGACTTCTAAACCGGAAGCAATAAAACAATGCTTCCATTGCCCGGTCACCCCGTTTTTGTATCTTTGGCCAATAAACTGAAACAATCGATCCAATGAAACAGTTCCTTTTTTCGCTGCTCCTAGTTGTCTTCTCCAACCTGAGCCTCTTATCCGCTACCGTTGATACAGTGAAGGTGTTCAGCCCTTCCATGAACAAGGAGATCAAGGTTGTGGTGATTCAACCCGATGACACACAGAAAGCAGCCCCAACGCCGGTTCTCTACCTGTTGCATGGTTACAGCGGTCGCTACGACGGCTGGATTAAAGAAGCGCCACACCTCACCAGCCTGGCAGATCAATACCGGATGATGATTGTTTGTCCCGATGGCGGTTACGGTAGCTGGTACTGGGACAGTCCTGTAGATCCTGCTTTTCGCTATGAAACCTTCATGGTACGGGAGTTGACCAATTTTATCGATCGCACGTACAACACCATTGCCGCCCGTGAGGGGAGGGCCATTACAGGTCTGAGCATGGGTGGACATGGAGGGCTCTACCTCGGTTTCAGGAATCAGGATCTATTTGGAGCCTGTGGTAGCATCTGCGGAGGAGTGGATATCCGCCCCTTTCCCGACAATTGGGATATGGCTGATCGCCTGGGATCGCTGCGCGACCAACCGGAGAGGTGGGAAGAATACAGTGTGATGGGACAGTTGCATCTGCTCAAACCGGGGGGCATTCAGATTATCTTCGACTGTGGCACGCAGGATTTCTTTCTTGAGGTGAACAAGCGCTTGCACAATGAGTTGCTCTTTCGCAATATCCCTCACGACTTCATTTCGCGACCCGGCGGACACAACAGACAATACTGGAGCAATGCGGTGAAGTATCAGATCCTCTTTTTCAGCGATTACTTCTCTTCACCCAGGAACTAACGGGATGGCGCTTCTCTCCTACACGGGGAGCAGATGCCCCGTGCGCATGTAAAAGATGTAACCGTTCACATTGTTGAATCCCATCTCACGGATGGTTTCAACGTATCGCCGCACTTGTCGGATGTGTTGTGGGTCCTCCTGGTTGCCGAATTTGTAGTCCGCCACAATGACCTCACTGCTACCAATCATCACCCTGTCGGGTCGCCGGAAACCCCATTGGGGATGTAGCAGCTCCGTTTCGTTCAATACCCTGTAGCGGCCGTTGTACCAGTCAGTGACAGCAGGCAACGAGAGCATGGTGTGCAGTGTGCGGAGTGTCTCCTCCCGATCCTTCTCAGCGAGCTCACCTTCCGAAATTTTGGTCTCGACAGCCAGCGGCAAATCAGACAGTGTCACCACATTGCTTACGATGGCATGCATCAGCTTGCCATGGTCGCGACTGCCGTCATCGGTAAAATATCCAATGTTGTTGAGGCGTAATCGCAGCCGGTCATCAATGGGTATGGAGTGCCATTTGCCTGTTTTGGTGACGGCGACCTGGGGGCTCTCCTTTTTGCGGAACAAGGTTGCCTCATCTCCATACAGAAACGATTGTGTCTCACCTGAAAAATAGGCGCTAAGGTCGATCAGTTCCCTTTCACCGGGTGATGATTGCTGTTTGGTCTGGAGGCTGTTCCAAAGTAGGTTGGACACCTCTGCGATTGCTTTCGGTTTTGCTGGCAAGGGGGCGAATGCGATTATCCGGTGTTTGGCTCGTGTAAAGGCGACATAAAGCATGTTGAGGTTGTCGATAAACGTGTATCGTTTCTCCTCCAGGTAATCATCCCGAAAGATCGTATCACCCAATCTCTTTCCATACTGAAGCGGTACGATGCGCAACATGTCAAAAGGTGCCACACGGGGTTTGCACCAAATGATCTGTCTCTTTCCCGGGTCATGGTCGGTGTGCCAGTTGAGAAAAGGCATGATGACCGCTCCGAATCCCAACCCCTTCGATTTGTGGATGGTGATCAGCCTGATGGCATCCTGGCTGTCGGGTGAGAAAAGTGCTTTCTTATGGCCTTTCTCATCCCACCACTCCAGGAAACTGTTGAGGTCACCCGAACGTTTGCTGCTGAAACGGAGTGCGATATCAAGAAATGCCTGTACGTGTGCGTTTTCCTGTTCATCGATGAGGTTGCCGGATTGTGAAAAGAATGTCTCAATCATCGCATAAAAGGGAAGTGATGCCAGCTCCCTGAAATGTGACTCCAGTTCCGGGCTATACCCACCAGATGGTTCTTCTGTGCAGATTCTGATCGCCTCCTCCGGTGTGGCTTGCCTCTGAAAACGGGTATATTCGTAGAGTGCCATCATGCGGCGGGTTGGGTCGTTGGGATGCTGGAAATGGCGCATCAACGCTATTACAGCCTTGACACTCTGTGCTTTTCCAATAACCAGCGCTTCGTTGGAGATGAGGTCGTATCGGTAGGGTCCCTCGCGGTGCTGTTCCCCATAGGCCAGCATCGTTTCTGCCACCTCTGTTGCTTCCCTGTTGGTGCGTACCAGGATGGCAATCTCCTTCAGTGCAAAACCCTGATCCTGAAGACGCTCCACCTCATGCGGCAGCTGCTCCAGCACCTTCTCTCGCCAGCTAATCTCCTCATCATTAGTCAGAAAGGTGATCCTCACCGCGCCACCGCTATCTTTCTTGTGAGATGGTACCTCCTGGAACACCTCGGCGTAGGCATCCCTAATCTGGGTGTTTGGAGATGCTCCCACGATGTTGTCCCGCTCATCACATATCAGGCTGTTGACCTCCTCCTGCAGGATTGCTGCGGCATGGGTGAAGAACGCATTGTTGAACCGGACGATGTGGGCATCGCTGCGCCAGTTGGTGTTGAGCAGATGGTGGCGGATGTTCTCCTGCTGCAACTCCTCTTCTACCGTCTCTTCCAGCAGACGCCAGTCGGAATTACGCCAGCGGTAGATGCTTTGCTTCACATCTCCCACAATCAGGTTGAAGTTACCGGAAGCAAGGCTTTCACGTATCAATGGCATGAAGTTCTGCCATTGCATGCGCGAGGTATCCTGAAACTCATCGATCATGTAGTGGTTGAGCAGTGTCCCTGTCTTCTCAAAGATGAAAGGGGCATCGGTCCCGGCGATGATCCGGTTCAGCAACTCGGTGGTGTCGGAGAGAAAAAGGGTGTTGTTCTCCTGTTGCAGGCTTCGCAACCGATTTTTGATGTCACTCAGGATGCCCAGCGTATAGAAGTTATGCAGGATAACTTTTGCAGTGGCATATTCCCTGTCGTTGTCTGAGAGCTGAATGATCCGGTTCAGGCAGTCGTTCAGTCCTCCAGCATAGGCGCCATGAAAAGCACTCACCTTATCCTTTGCCTTGCCGCCGATCCAGGCCTCCACATTGTTCACCGCCGCCCTGAGGCGGTCTGAGGGCTTTTCGATGATGCCGTTTGCCAGTTTGACAAGCAGGAGGAAACCCGACCCATTCCCATACTTGAAGTCGTTCACTGCCAGTCCATGCTGCGCCATGATCCCTACAGCCTGTGTAGCGACTTTCTTTAACTCCTGTTCATAGCTGCGGATGATGCGCATCAGCATCTGACGGTACTCCTCCAGAAATTGCTTGTCCTGGATCATTGCAAACTCTTCTGGTGTGAGTGACTTGTAGGTTTCATTGGAGAGTTGTGCTGCCAACTCGTAGACCTGGCTCTCTATTTTCCAGTTCCTGCCCTCCTCGATGCTATTCTGCATGAATCGCAACAACCATTCGGAGAGGGATCTGTTCTCCGGCTTGTCCAGTTCGGAGAGCATCAGGTCTATCGCCTCGATCAGCATGGATGACTCCTCCACTTCGATGTTGTATCCTCCGGCCAGTCCCATCTCACGGGTGAAAGCCCGCATGGTGCGCTGGAAGAAGCGGTCGATGGTACTGATGGAGAAAGCTGAGTAGTCGTGCAGGATGGTCTCAAGGATCTTTCTGGCATGCTTGCGAAGCTCTTGCTCGCTCATCGGGAACTCCTGTATGAGATCATCCAGGTATCCCGACGGTTCACCCGAAGAGAGTCGGTACAACTCGTCCACGATACGGGATTTCATCTCATCGGTAGCCTTGTTTGTGAAGGTCACCGCCAGAATATGGATATGGTTGTTTGGGCGTGAAAAAAGCAGACGCAGGTACTCGCCGGTCAGCCGGTGCGTCTTGCCCGAGCCGGCGGAGGCTTTGATCAGATGAAGCAGCTCCCGCTCAGATGATGCGTGATTTGGCATATCCCTCTTTTTGGAGAATATCCAACACCTTGGCACGGTGGTCACCCTGGACAATGATCTCACCCTCCTTGGCCGATCCACCCACACCACATCTCATCTTGAGCAACTTACCCAGCTCCTGCAGATCCTCGTCACTGCCCTGAAAACCGGTGACCAGCGTCACCGCTTTCCCCTTGCGGTTGCGCTTGTCGAGGCTGACACGCAACAGCTGCTTCTCCTTCGGCAAGGTGGCATCCTTCCCCTCATCCTCCTCCTGCTGATAGTGGTAGTCGGGGTTGGTAGAGTAGACGATGTCGAGTCGTTTTTTCCAGTCGTTCATCGCTGTCAATTCTGTTTCTTCTCGAGCGACTCGATCACATTGATGATGTAGTCACCCATCCGTTCACATTCCGAGATGATGTCGATATAGAAGACACCGTTTTGATAGGAGTAAAGCTTCTGGTTCAGGTTCTCAACATTCTCACGCTTCAGCTGGTTCCGCATCTCGTTAATGCTGCTTTCAATGTGCTTGCTGTTCACAAGGTCAGACTCAGTGATCTTCACGTTTTTCAACATCGACTGCATGTTGTCGATGGCCTTGTCCATCACTTCATACATCGCATTGATGTTGGTCACGATGGCCGCTTCAAATTCAGTGTTTGCCTCCATCTTCCGCTTCAGGTGCCGGGCAATGTTGCAGGCAGAATCGGCAATGCTCTCAATCTCGGTCACTGCCCGTAGGATGGCGCGTACCCGCTCCTTGCTCTGGTGGCTCAGCTTACCTTCGGCCACCTTGCTAAGATAGGAGCCTATCTCCACCTCCATCCGGTCGCTGATATCTTCATATTTCTCGGTGCGGTTGTAGAGCTTGAGGAACTTCTTATCGTTGTTCTGCAGGTTGGTCATCTTCTTCACAAAACCGAACATCTTCTTCACACGGGCTACATAGACTTCAACCTCTTTCTCCGCCTGCAGGATAGAGAGCTCATCGGTGGAGGCCATCCCGGTGGAGATATACTGGAGTACGAACTCTTCGTCCTCCTCTTCTCCCTTTTTGGGCCTGATCAGTGCGACACAGATCTTTTCATAAAGTTTTACGAACCAGATCATCAGCGTCACATTGCAGATGTTGAACAGGGTGTGGAAGAGCGACAGACCGTAAGAGGTGGCTGACTGATAACTGTGGTACTGATCTTGCAATCCGGCTAGTTCAGCTGAAAGTTCTGATCGAGGCAGGGTAGTGATCTGTGTATATGATTCGGGTGAGAGCGATGTGACAAAGGAGGTGATTCCCGAGGGATGCACCGAAGCGAAGCTGGGCACAATGTTATCGACCAGTTGCACGAAATAGGTAAAGACAAATAACATCCAGATCACTCCCAGTACGTTGAACATGAAATGGGCGAAAGCGGTTCGCTTGGCTGACAGGTTGGCCGGTATGGCTGCCAGGTTGGCGGTGATGGTGGTGCCGATGTTCTCTCCCATGATCATGGCTGCCGCACTCGGGAAGTCGATCCATCCCTGAACTGCCATGATCAGCGTCAGTGCTACCGTGGCACTGGAGGATTGCACGATGATGGTGAGCACGGTACCCACCAGCAGGAAGAAGAGGGTGGAGAGCAATCCCATTCCGGTGAAGTTTTGTACGAAAGCGAGCACCTCCGGGTTGTTTTGCAAATCAGGCATTGCACCCTTCAGAAAATCTAGCCCCATAAAAAGAAAGGCAAATCCGAAGATGAACTCACCCAACGATTTGTTTCTGCTCTTCGAGGAGAAGATAAGCGGCAGTGCCACACCCATCAGCGGAATGGAAAGGGCACTGATGGAAAACTTGCCGAAGCCGAAGAAGGAGATCATCCAGGCGGTGACCGTGGTACCGATGTTGGCTCCCATGATCACACCGATCGACTGGATCAGGCTCAGCAACCCTGCGTTCACAAAGCTTACCACCATCACGGTGGTGGCTGATGAGGATTGTATCAGGGCGGTGATCAGCACACCTGTAAGTACACCCATGATTCGGTTTTTTGTCATCGCCGACAAAATGCTCCTCAGTTTGTTGCCTGCCATCTTTTGCAGACCTTCACTCATGATCTTCATCCCGTAAAGGAAGAGACCCAACGAGCCAACAAGCTTCAAGAAATCGATGATACCGTACTCCATTTTTTAGTTTTTTTCATAAAAAGGTCTACAAACTTAAATAAAAAAAGTGAGACTCGAGGCGGTGTGATTGTGATTTTTCACACTCTCTACCGCAACAAGTACCACATCTGCAAAAAAAGATGTACATTAGTGTCTCCAAAAATGAATGAATAGGATGAGTGATACCGTAACTGTTTATTGTCGCAATACAGATGAAGAGAAAGAGGTCCGGATAGGTACCCCCCTTACTGAGTTGATTGATCATTTCGGGGTGAAGATGCCATTCCTGATTGCCAACGCCAAAGTGAACAACAAAACCGAATCGTTGGCTTACAGGGTTTACAGACCTAAAACTGTTGAGTTTGTCGATTTGAGCGACTCATCCGCCATGCGTACCTACGTGCGGTCGCTCTGTTTCATCCTGGCAAAGGCGGTGGATGACCTGCTCCCCAATGCGGAGATGTACATCGAGCACGCCGTCTCCAAGGGTTATTATTTCCAGATCGAGTCTGACTTGCCGGTGGGTAAGCCGGAGCTGGATGCCATCCGCAATCGCATGCACGAGATCGTGGCGGCAAACATCCCCTTTGTACAAGTGGAAGAAGAAACCAGCAAGGTTGTCCAACTGTTCCGCGAGCGGGGCATGGAGGACAAGGCGGTGCTGCTGGAGACCTCCGACCTGCTCTATGCCCGCTACTCCAAGCTGGAGGAGTTTGTGGACTACTTCTATGGTTGTCTGACCCCCTCTACCGGCTACATCACCCTGTTCGACATCCAGCCCCACAACGGCGGATACCTGTTGCGGGTACCCAACCGTGAACACCCGGTAGAGCTGGAACCGGAAATCAAGCAGGAGATGCTGTTGAATGTCTACCGGGAGCATCTCAAGTTCCTGAAAATAAGCCGGCTCGACAACGTGGGAGATCTGAACCGGGCCAAACGGCAAGAACGCATGTCGGAGGTGATTCAGGTGGCAGAGGCATACCAGGAAAAGCAGATATCCGATATCGCCGAGCAGATCACCCGTCGGTTTCACGAGGGGGTGCGCGTGGTGCTGATTTCGGGACCCTCTTCTTCCGGTAAAACCACCTTTCGAAAGCGCCTTGAGGTGCAGCTGATGGTCAACATGCTGAAGCCGGTGGGTATCTCACTCGATGACTATTTCATCGACCGCGACAAGACACCGCTCGATGCCTATGGCGAGAAAGATTTTGAGTCACTCTATGCCCTCGACCTGCCGCTCTTTGAGGAACATATGCTCCGGCTGATGCAGGGTGAGGAGGTGGAGTTACCCTCCTACAACTTCGTGACCGGCACCCGCGAGTACAAGAGACATTTTCTGAAAATGGCGGAGAACAGTATCCTGATTGTGGAGGGTATTCACGGCCTCAATCCGGAGCTGACTGCCCACATACCACGTGAGAAAAAGTTTCTGGTTTATGTCTCGGCACTCACCTCCATCTCACTCGACGACCACAACTGGATTCCTGCTTCCGACAACCGCCTGTTGCGGCGAATCGTGCGCGATTACCGCTACCGAGGTTACTCAGCCGAGCAAACCATCTCACGTTGGACCAGTGTGCGCCGTGGTGAAGACAAATGGATCTTCCCCTTCCAGGAGAATGCCGATGTGATGTTCAACTCGGCAATGATCTACGAACTGGCTGCCATCCGCCGCCATGCCGAACCGATCCTGCAGCAGGTGCCCCGCACCGTACCAGAGTACTCCGAAGCGTTCCGCCTGCTCAAGTTCCTTAGCTATTTCAATTACATCACCGACCAGGAGTTGCCACCCACCTCCCTGCTGCGCGAGTTCCTTGGAGGAAGCAGCTTTAGATACTAACAGAATGTCAGAGATTGTTTGCGCCATATCCACCCCTCCCGGCATGGGGGCCATCGCGGTGATCCGTCTCTCAGGTAAGGGATCGATCGCATTGGTCGATGCCATCTTTCATGCCGCTTCTGGGAAAAAAATGGAAACAGAGGCGTCTCATACCGTTCATTTCGGACGAATCATAGACGGCGAGGTACTGTTGGATGAGGTGCTGGTGACCCTCTTTCGTGGATCGCGATCCTTTACCGGTGAGGAGAGCGTGGAGATCTCCTGTCATGGTTCACTCTATGTGCAGCAGCGCGTCATGGAGCTCCTGATAGCGGGTGGGGCACGGATGGCTGAGGCAGGTGAATTCACACGACGTGCTTTCCGCAACGGGCGCTTCGACCTGAGCCAGGCCGAAGCGGTGGCCGACCTGATCGCCTCCTCCTCGCGGGCATCACACCGGGTAGCGATGAATCAGATGCGGGGTGGCTTTGCCCGCAAGTTGGCTGCGCTGCGCGACAGGCTCCTGCAGTTTGCCTCTCTGATCGAGCTGGAGCTGGACTTCTCTGAAGAGGATGTGGAGTTTGCCAACAGGGAGCAACTGGCATCGCTGACCGGTTCCATCGAACGGGAGATTAGTCGTCTGGCTGGCTCTTTTGCTCTGGGCAACGCCATCAAGAGCGGCATCCCGGTGGCGATCATCGGTGAGACCAACGCCGGCAAGTCGACCCTGCTCAACCTGCTCCTCAATGAGGAGAGAGCCATCGTGAGCGACATCCACGGCACCACGCGCGATGTGATCGAGGACCTGGTCAACATCGGGGGCATCACCTTCCGCTTCATCGATACGGCGGGTATCCGCCACACCACCGATGCCATCGAGGCGATGGGCATCGACCGCACCTACCGCAAGATTGAACAGGCATCGATCGTGCTCTGGGTGATCGACCTCACCACGCCACAGCAACAGATCGAGTCGTTGGCTGCATCACTGATTCCCCGTCTCACCGACAAGAAGGTGATCCTGCTTTTTAACAAGACAGACCTGATCTCAGACAGTGAGAGATCTGTTGCGCTTGATCTGTTTCCCCACCTGGATGCGAAACGCCTCTTACTCTCGGCGAAGAAAGGAGAGAACACCGAACTACTGCAACAATTGCTGGTAAAAGCAGCGGCCATCCCCGAAATTGGGGAGGAGGATCTGATCGTGACCAACCTGCGTCACCTGGATGCACTCAACCGAGCCCACGAAGCAATCATTCGGGTACAGGAGGGACTTGCCAACGGCATCACCCACGATTTCCTGTCGCAGGATATCCGCGAATGCATGTACAACCTGGGTGAGATCACCGGCCAGATCTCCAACGACGAGATCCTGGGCAATATCTTCAGCAAGTTCTGTATCGGGAAATAACTGAACAAAACAAACTGTACATATATCTACCTGTAATTTTTATACAACCTTTCACGTACATTTTACTTCGACAGAATAAACTAATTATAATCATAAAAACATGAAGAAAACGATTTTTTTGCTGATTGCTGTGTTCTGTTTATCAGCTACCGCCAAGAGCGAGCCAAAAGACTCCAGGACAAGTTATGCAGAAACAGTGCTGCAACCCTACGTGGATAGTGGTCAGTTGGCCGGTGCCATTAGTGTATTCTATAAGGACGGCGTGCAGGAAACCTGTTGCATTGGCTATGCCGACGTATCAGAAAAGCGCCCAATAAGGATGGACAATGTATTCATGCAATGTTCACAGACAAAAGGATTCTGCGGAGTGACGATCGCCAAGCTGGTTGAAGAGGGACGTCTTTCACTCGACGACCCTGTTTCAAAGTATCTTCCGGAGTTTGAGGAATTATGGCTGTTGGCTGCAATAAATGATAGTGTAAAGACCCTTCATAAGGCAAAGAACGTACTTACCATCCGTATGGTGCTCAATCACACCGGAGGTTTCCCCTTCGAAATTAGTGCCAAACGGCCCGATGTCAGGGGTGGCGGATGGTCCGGAGGTGCCCCTCTTCGCCAGACAGCCTCCATCGCCGCCGCATCGCCCCTCATGTTCGAGCCTGGTACCCGGGAGCTCTATTCCAACACGGGAATTGACATTGGGGCTGCTGTTGTTGAGGTCGTCACAGGGATGAAGTGGGAGGCTTATCTCAAAAAGGAGGTGCTGGATCCCTTGGGAATGAACTCCACATGCTTCCGGCCTACCGACGATCAGCTTAAAAACAAGATAGAGCTCTATTTAAACAAAGAGAATGCTCCAGCCGAGTGGGTTGAAGAAATGGAATGGCAGCAACGCCCTTATAATGATTCCCATGTATTTGCTTCTGCCGGTGCAGGTCTCTGGACCACCGCCAATGACCAGCTGAAGTTCTATAAGATGCTGATGAATCTAGGTTTGGGAGAGAATGGTGCACGCATCTTGAAAGAAGAAACTGTGAAGAATCTTCTCGCTCTTTCCACCCGTCCCAAGGGTCTGGGCGGCTATTCCCTCGGCTTGTCAGCACCGGAAGAGGACAGCGAAGATGCATGGTTTGGCCATGGTGGAGCCTGGGGTACTAACTGTACCGTTAATTGGCACAAGAAAGAGCTTAAGCTATGGGTGGTTCAATCCGCCGGAGGAGAACAGCCATGGGTTGCCGAAATCGGCAAAGCTGCCGAGAAGTTCTTCGCACAGCCATTAAGCAAATCCGGAGTTGATGAATATACCGGAAGGACTGAATAATCCATTTCATGAGCCATATTCACATTATAGAAAAAAAGGCCGTCTCATCTGATATGATGAGACGGCCTTATGGAGCTATAGACCACCCGGATTCATTGTTGGGCCTATCTCAAGAGCTGGAGCTTTCGGAGCCGTTCGTATAGCCTGTATCTAAACATCTGACAGCGGCTATCGCCTCTTCTGCCAAAATCAGTGAGGTGAAGCGGCATCACTTTGTTGATTCGATCATATGGCCGGCAGTATCCGCACCATGCAGACACCGTCAATCGCTTTCAGCTTTTCGCTGATTGACGCATCCACCGTTTTTTGGGTGACATCGATGATGTTGTAGGCAATGCCATTGTATTTGCGGTTCAACATGCTGTCGATGTTGATGTGTTCGGAAGCCAGAATACTTGATATCTGGCTGACCATGTTGGGGATGTTCTTGTTCGCAATGGTGATGCGACAACCGTCGTGCCGTTCCATGGTGGCAGCCGGGAAATTCACCGAGTTGCTGATGTTGCCGTTCTCCAGATAATCTTTCACCTGGTTTACTGCCATGACCGCACAATTGGTTTCCGATTCCTTGGTGGAGGCGGCCAGGTGTGGAATGACAATCACTTTCTCCATTTCCAACACCTCCTTGTCGGGGAAATCGGTCACATATCGGGCTACTTTGCCTGAGGCAATTGCCTCTTTCAGATCGTTCAAATTGACCAAACCGCCGCGTGCGAAGTTCAGTATCCGCACATTGTTTTTCATCATCTTGAGTTTGTCTTTGTTGAGGTAACCCTCGGTTTCGGGGGTTAGCGGAATGTTGATCGTCACATAATCGGACTGCGACAACAACACCTCAATTCCCTGCACCCAGTTTACCTCGGTGCTCAGTTTCAGCGCTTGTGGCACGGAAATGTAGGGGTCATATCCAATGACATTCATACCCAATGCTTTGGCCGCATTGGCAACCAACACACCAATCGCTCCCAATCCGATCACTGCAAGTGTCTTGCCTTTGATTTCCTGACCGGCAAAGTTGTTTTTGCCCTTCTCGACCAATGCCGGTATCTCATCACCCTTGCCAACCAATGATTTGGCCCACACAACGCCATCTATGATATCGCGAGAAGCAAGCATCAATCCGGCAATCACCATCTCTTTTACACCGTTTGCATTTGCTCCCGGTGTATTGAACACAACGATTCCTTTTTCTGTGCATGTTTCAATTGGAATGTTGTTGACACCTGCACCCGCTCTTGCTACTGCTTTTAGTGACGAAGGCAGTTCCATGTTGTGCATTTTGTAACTACGCAACACGATAGCGTCGGGATTGGGGAGTTCGCTGGCGATCTCATAGTTGCCCAGAGAGAAGATTGAAAGTCCTTCAGGGTCGATTGCATTTAACGTTTGAATCTTAAACATTTGGATTGATGTCTTTAAAGTTGTTGGGTTGTTCTTTCCTAAAAGAGTCAAAAAATGTTGATTTATTTTTTTGATGGTGCAAAAATAGTCAATTTTGTTGTGAAATGGCTATTCTTTGTGTACAATTGATACCCAGAATGGGGAATAGATTGCAGAAATGTTTGAATGTGTTGTGATGCTTTCCCAGCGCCACATTGATTACAGGTTCATTTGTTGAAAAAGCGATGTGCCGCAATGCAGGGTGTGTTCTTTTTTTTTTATGGAAACCCAGCCCTGGAAGTCGATGAATGTTTATATGTCAATCGATAGCTTGATCTAGATAAAAGTGAATCAGTCGATTATTTGAATATTGTCAATGTTTGTTCCCGTTGTGATAAACTATTTGAGGGACGGACTGTTATATTCAGTGCAAAGAATTATTTGAACTAGTTCTAAATAGACAGATAAATGACCCGATACGATTTACCTGCGCTTATCCGTGACTTCAATCCACTGGAAGATAAGATGCTGCAGATCATCGACAAAGAAGGTAAGATAATCCGCAAGGATCTGATGCCCGAATTGGACGATGTGACCATCATAGATGCCTACCGTCAGATGTTGTACGAACGAACCGCCGACGAGATGGCGGTCTCCTACCAGCGACAGGGGAGGATGTACACCTTTACACCCAACCTGGGACAGGAGGCGATTCACATCGCTGCGGGGATGAACATCCGGCATGAGGACTGGCTCGTGCCCGCTTTTCGTGAAATGGGAACCCTTCTATCAAAAGGGGTGACCATGAAGGAGATGTTTCTTTTCTACCTCGGCAACGAGTGGGGGGGTAGCTTCCAGCAGGCGCATCATACGCTTCCCATTGCCATCTCCATTGGTACACAGCTGCAACACGCCACGGGCATTGGTTACTCGGTGAAATACCGAAAAAAGGATGAGACCGTTTTCACCTTTATCGGTGATGGGGGTACCTCCGAGGGTGATTTCAGTGAAGCACTTAACTTTGCCGGTGTCTGGCAGGTACCGGTGATCTTCACCATCCAGAACAACCAGTATGCCATCTCCGTGCCGGTGAAGAAACAGACCAACGCGCTCAACCTGGCTGTCAAGTCAGTCGCATTTGGCATTCCCGGCATCAAAGTGGATGGCAACGATTTCTTCGCCATGTACCTCGCATACAAGACCGCCGCAGATCATGCCCGATCGGGTGGGGGAGCCGTGCTGATCGAAGCGCTCACTTACCGCCTCGGAGCGCACACTACCTCCGATGACCCCTCCAAGTACCGCAAAAAGGAGGAAGAGCTGTTGTGGGGCAAGAGTGACCCGCTGATCCGCCTGAAACGTTACATGCAGGATGCCGGCATCTGGTCCATCGATGAGGAACAGCTTCGGGAGCAGTACAAGGCTGAGATCGACAAGGAATTCACGGCGGCGGAAAACGAGAAATCCTATCCGCTGGAGGATGTGTTCAGCCATCTCTACAGTGAGATGCCGGATGAACTGAGAAGACAGAAAAGCGAGTATGAACAATTCTTAAGCTGGAAGGAGAAAAGGGGATGAGCGTGATGACAATGGTGAAAGCGATCAACAATGCGCTGGATCTCAAGTTGAATGAGGATGAGACAATTGTGATCTACGGCGAGGATGTGGGGGTGGAAGGTGGTGTCTTCCGTGTTACCGAGGGGTTACAAAAGAAGTATGGTGCCGAGCGGGTGTTCGATTCACCACTGGCTGAGTCGGGTATCGTGGGCACCGCACTGGGAATGGCCGTATCGGGACTCCGACCAGTGGTTGAGCTGCAGTTCGAAGGATTCACCTTCCCTGCATTCAACCAGATTCTTTCCAATGTGGCCCGTATCCAGAACCGTTCCCGCGGCAAGTACAAGGCTCCGATTGTGATCCGTTTCCCCTATGGTGGCGGCGTCAATGCATTGGAGCATCACTCCGACAGTCCGGAGGCCCTTTTCGCCCATATTCCAGGTCTGAAGGTGGTGATCCCATCCACTCCCCATGATGCGAAAGGGATGATGATCGCTGCCCTGGAGAGCGATGACCCCATCATTTTTATGGAGCCGAAACGGATCTACCGGGCCATCAAGCAGGAGGTCCCTGATGAGAAGTACACCCTTCCACTCGACAAGGCGAGGGTGATACAGGAGGGTAGCGACATCACCCTGGTGGCGTTTGGCGCCATGATCCGCGAATGTCAGAAGGCGATTGTGATGGCTGAGGAGGCCGGCATCTCGGTGGAGCTGATCGACCTGCGCTCCATCTATCCGATCGACCGTGAGACCATCCGCACCTCGGTGCGCAAAACGGGGCGGATGATTGTGGTGGCCGAAGCACACGCCTCATACAGCGTGGGATCGGAGCTGATTGCGATTGCCAACGAGGAGGCGTTTCTCTATCTCGAGGCTCCTCCCCGCAGGGTGAGCGGTTTTGATACAATTGTCCCTCTTGCGCAGGGTGAACCTTATTACATCATCTCCCCTGACCGTATTTTTTATGAAATTGAGAAAACCATTCATTTTTAAACGGCAGCCATATGAACTATACATTTAATTTCCCCGACCTGGGTGAAGGACTTGAAGAAGGAACCATCCTGGAATGGTATGTGAAGAAGGGTGACCGGGTAAAGGTGGGTGATCCGCTGGTACAGATGGAAACAGACAAGGTGGTGGCCGATATTCCCTCACCCAAGAACGGTGTTGTAGCTGCGCTTCATGGAAATACCGGCGATGTGATTCAGGTGGGCGCACCACTTGTTGTGATTGTGGTGGATGGTACAAATAGCGACCTCTCAGATGAAAAAGCAACAGCTGCAACAGACGGGATCCATTCAATTGCCGAACCGATTGTGGAGGGTGATGATGCCGCTGCTGTGGTAGGTACCATGGAGGTGGCCGGCAACGATGGGTTGCTGGCTGCAAGTGATGAGGGTCAAACATCAAGAAATAGGTGTGAGCCGCAACGCAAGGCACTGGCCACACCGGTGGCACGTGCCATGGCCAAAGAGATGGGTATCGACATCAACGAGGTGACCGGCAGTGGCCCTTCGGGCAGGGTAAGACGGGAGGATATCCTTCAGTTTGGCACGGGCACTGCTGCAGTACCGGCAAGTGTTGTTTCAGCACAGCCTGCCACTGAGGATGTGACCTACCTGCCATTGACCCAGATTCGAAAGACAATCGCACGCAACATGCTGCATGCCAAACACAATGCAGCCCATATGTCGGTTTTTGAAGAGGTGGAGATCTCAGTACTCAAGGAGGTGATCACCCGATACAAACCGCGGTATGCCGAGAAGGGGGTCAAACTCACCTACCTCCCCTTTGTTGTGAAAGCGGTGGCACAAGCACTGAAGCATCATCCACAACTCAACTCGCAAATTGATGCGGAGAACAACCGGATGATGGTACGCAACCGACGCCACATCGCCATCGCCGTGGACGCACCTGACGGACTGGTGGTTCCGGTGATACGTGATGCCGATCACATCACCCTCTTTGAGGTTGCAAACCAGATCGGTAGACTGGCTAACAGGGCCAGAGAGCGGAAACTGACCCTGAATGAGATGAAGGAGGGATCCTTCACCATCACCAGCTTCGGCTCCATCGGTGGCATCTTTGCCACCCCGGTGATCAATTATCCACAGGCAGGCATCCTGGGTATCGGTCGCATCATGAAAACACCCATCGTGAAGGAGGATGAGATTGCTGTCGGCCATGTCATGCCACTCTCACTTACGGTGGACCACCGTATTGTGGATGGGGGGGAGACCACCCGCTTTCTGGCGAGGGTGATGGAATACCTCTCCGATCCGATGTCCTTGATGATGGAGGAGTAATGGATTGGATGTAGCATCATAACAGGGATCGGCGTTGCCGGTCCTTTTTTTTTGATTGCTGTTGCAATCGTACTACCTGTACAACATCTGTTGCGATACCATTTGATATTTTAACATAATATCTGCAGTTACTGACAAAATTTTCATTACTTTTAAGGATTGAATAGGGATGTTGTGGATTGGAAATCCTCCAACTGCATTTGGGAGTATCAATTTGACCGATTACTTGTAAATTCTCACTTAAATGACCTTATCATGAAACATCAATTTTTTTGCCTCCTGTTCTCTTTATCTGTTTGTGGGGTTTTTTCTCAGACTCCAGTTGCGCAGGAACCGGACTATGAGTCCATCAGGAAAGAGATTGCAGAATCTACTTCTGCCTATTTTTATCCCCGTTTACTGGAACGGTTCGCATCCTTTGATTCTACACTGACGGTAACCGATTACAGACACCTCTATTATGGGTACATCTATCAGGAGGGTTACGATCCCTTTCGGAAATCAAAAGAAGAAAAAAAGATAGAGAAATATTTTCGGGATGCGAAAGAGGATGCAAGCAAATACGACAAGGTTATTGAACTGGTATGCAAGTCACTGCGTGATGACCCCTTCGATTTGCGTACCATGCGGTTCCTCTGTTTCCTCTATCACCAGAAAGGCGACAGTGAGATGGGAAAGAAAGCATCTCACAGGTTTATCTCCCTCATCGGTGCAATCCTCTCGTCGGGTGATGGTGAAAGCTGCGAAACAGCCTACCATGTGATCTCTCCCCGGCATGAGTATAGCATTCTCAACGTCTTCCAGTTCGAGTCGAAGGCACAACAGCAGGTAGATGGCTGCAACTACATTGAACTGAAGGATAACAAACGGGGAGTTGAAGGCATCTATTTCAAGGTGCCACCCTCCCGGGAATAATCAGATTTGATCACTGCATGACTTAGTTGTACAATTGCTAATTGGATAAAAACAAGATGAGACATTTATTGCTTACCTCGGTTATGATCATCCTGGGTACTTGCCTCTATGCCCAGGATCTTCAGTTGCCCGCACCCGAAAGGAGTGGGGGAATGCCATTGATGGATGCACTCAATAAAAGGCATTCGATCCGTTCATTTCAGGATAAAGAGCTTACAATGCAACAGATGTCAAACCTGTTGTGGGCTGCCAACGGGTTTAACCGCGACGACAAGCGGACAGCACCAACTGCCAACAATCGCCAGGAACTGGAACTCTATGTGACCACCCGGCAGGCTATCTATCGCTATGATGCGCGCAATCATCTGCTGAAAGAGATCAAAAAGGGAGATTACCGTGCAAAGACCGGTGCACAGGATTTTGTGGCGATTGTACCACTCAACCTGGTTTTTGTGGCTGATATGCGGAAAGCCTCCGGGAGGGAGTATGCATATACCGGCTGTGGCTTTGTTTCGCAGAATGTTTATCTCTACTGCGCCTCGGAGGGACTCGGTTCAGTGGTGCGGGGTATGTTCGACAAGGATCAACTTCACGCATTGTTGGAGCTGGATGCGAACCAGGAGGTCTTACTGACACAGTCGGTAGGGTATTCAAAATAACAGTCAGCTTGTGGTCTGAGTTCGATGCCATCAAGCTGTAACAACCAAATAACCAGTATATAAAAGCCATGAGTTTGTGTATGTACCGGCATGCCTTCACGTATGCAAGGGTTCTATAAAAAAATGTACGATTTATTAGTGTTAATTGTATGAATTGGTAGTACTTCACGCTGTTTATGAATTATTTTTGTGTGAGCAGTGAAGGCATCTCTACAATAACCTTGATCACACTGCAACGCTACAAGGGGATACCAAAACCGGATTGAATCCATCCATTATATGAAGTGACTCATTAACCAAAAAATTGCACTTATGGAAAACAGGTATCTTCTTTCCAGCACCTTGTACAGTTTTTTCATCTCCCTGTTTTTTATGCTTTCCGCTTGCAGTGTGGAGGATCAGTTGCCTTCCGGTGAGTCAGATCAGCTCCTCTCAGCTACCATTGTGGAGGAGACAAACGGTACAAGAACAACACTGAGTGATGATCCCACCAACCGAAAGGTGGATGTATCATGGCAACCGGGTGATGCCATTGGGGTTTTTGGATCCACCAGCGGCTCAAACGTCCGTTACCAGACAGTTCAAGAAGCCATTTCAAATGATGGCAGAACCACCCAGTTTGAAACAACCGAAGCAGCCCCATCCGGCGACCTTACTGCCTATTATCCTTATCAGCAGGGGGCCTCTCTCACTTCGGGTGCGGTGTTGCAGCTTACCATGCCGGCAACACAGCGCTATGTCGCCAACCAGACCGGTATTGTGCGACCCGATGCAACGGCCAACATGATGGCCGGTAAAGGCAAGGATGGCAACCTTGCGTTTCGCAATCTGTTTGCCATGCTCCGGATAACGCTTGCCGGGAGTGAAGGAGAATCGGTGAAACAGGTTCTCTTCTCAGATCTATCCGGTAAACCGGTCTCAGGAAGGTTCACAATCAGCTGGAACAACGACCTGCCCGAAGCGGTATTTTCCCAGACGGGGAGTGGCAATGATCTACGGATCCTACTTGATTGTGGTGACGGGGTATCGCTCAATGGGCAGACCCTGACCAAGTTTTACATGATTGTGCCGGCACGTGACTACAGTAAGGGTTTTCAGGTGGAATTCATGCTTGCCGACGGGAGTAAGATTACCAAGTCCATTGGAACTACAGGAGGCAAAAATCTGCAAAGGAATATGCTTTACCCTATTGGAGATCTATTTCCAAGTCAGGAAGATGAGATCAGTTACAAGATGGACCCAAAAGCATCCATCCTCACTGAAGAGCGTTTTGACCTGATTCAGACTGCATCACTCAACAGCGAGAACTATAACCTGACACTCAATGTGAAAGAGGGGTTCTCTCCACAGAATGGTGAGCTGATCCTGATAAACAGGACGACTCAAGCGCTGCCCAACGGTTATGTGGGAAAGGTGAAAAGCATCAGTGGGAAGACGGTGGTGCTGGAGCCGGTGACCGAGATCACCGAGGTCTTCGAGGAACTCAGCATCGGTGATCCTGTATGGAGCAACAGCGGAGCTGCTCATGCCGACGGAGGGTATGCAATCGACCTGACACAGTACATCACCTCCATCGAGAGACCCGACGGTAAACCGGTGGAATACACAGTTGACGGCTCTTCCATCTCGATGGAGGTGCCCATCACCCGTGCAGAGGCAGAGGTGGATACAAAATTCAGTATGCCGGCATTGAGCCACACCTTCAAAATTGACGACGGAAAAAATGCCAACAACAGCTGTGGCCTCAAGTTGGGTGTGCAGATGGATCTGGCATTGTATTTCCATATCCTGATTCAGGGATGGAGCCTGAAAGACCTGCACTGTCGTGTCAACCCCACGGTGAACCTCTCTTCCGAGTTGAACATAGACTGGGTCTCAGATTCAGATCGCTTCGGTACCGAGATACCGTTTATCATCGTCCGTACAGCCCCCATACCGGCCGGCCCGGTGATGATTATCCCCCTGATTGAGTTTTTCCTCACCTTCGACCTGGAGGGCAAGGTGGGCCTTTCGGCACAACTATCCTACACCAAGGAGTTCTCATTCGGAATGGCCTACAGGAACGGTGAACTGAGCAACTACAGTCAGGTTGAGCAACAGGAGGCCGACAGTTCGCCACTGACATTCACGCCCAAGGTGCAGGTGGAAGGCAGTTTTGCAGCCGGGATCGCTCCCAAAGTGGGCTTCTCGCTCTGGGAGATCATACGCCTCGATACACGTGTCTACACCAAGGTAAAGAGTGGTGCCAACCTCAATTTCGACTTTGCATCCCCCTCCTTCGATCCCTCAATCTACAATGCATTGAGTGGTTCCAAGCTCTTTTCACAGCTGGAGTTGTTCATGAAAGGGGGTGTCTTCGGGTGGAAAAATCGGGAGTTGGCCACAACCGAGAGCAATACTTTGGAGTATCCCATCTGGGAAGCCTTTTTCGTCCCAAAGATGGAAAAATTCTCAGTCACTGCCGAAGGCGGTGAGATGGAGATCGCACTCGATATTTCAAACAAGCTCTTCTTTGACAGCGAGATTGGGATGATCATCTACGAAAAGGATGAAAAGAGTGGCAAGTTTACGGTAGAGGTAGGGAAAGTGGTGTTGTGTGACTACAGCCGACCTCCTGCCGGCGAAAACAAGTATGAACTGAGGATGAAGGAAAGCACCAGCCTGCCTCCCGGCAAGGAGTACGAAGCCTGCCTGACGGTATCGCTCGATGCCCCAGGCGGTCCCTACACCCTGGAAACCGATGTGTGCACGCGATTCGTCCCACAGGAGGCCAGCATGTCGCTTACCACCTCCAAAGCGTTGGGTAGCAAGATCGGATTGAGCATGTTGTCAAAATATGCCGGTTCAAGCGGTGAAGAGCGTTTGAAAGTGTGGATCGACCTGAACAACAACCGGAAAGAGGATGCCGGAGAGCTTGTCAATTCCGATCTAACGTATGCAGAGTATACCATACAGTCACAAACAGTCACCATCTATGGACCTGTCACGAATTTCACCTGTGACGGCAATCAGCTTACTTCACTTAAAGTTACCGGGAATGCCACTCTGGAGTCGCTCTATTGTAATGAGAATCTACTCACCTCACTCGATGTGAGCAACCTCTCCTCACTGGAGTACCTCGGTTGTTACGACAACCAACTGACAACCCTCAATCTGAGTGGTGCAACCATGTTAAGATCACTCACCTGTCACGACAACCAGCTTACAACTGTGAATACAGGTGATTTGACGAAATTGGAAATGTTCCGTTGTAACAACAACCGCATCACATCACTGGATGTGACAAGCAACGTACTTTTGACAACTTTGGATTGTGATAAAAACCAGCTTGTTGCACTCGATGTGAGCAAGAACACCAAACTGATGCGACTCGCCTGCATGGACAACCAAATTGTAACCCTCAATACCAGTCACATTCCCACATTGGTTTGGCTCACCTGTGGAAACAATAAACTAACGTCACTGACATTGAATAACCCGGCATTGAAGGAATTGTCGTGTCAAAACAACCAACTGGCGTCGTTCGATATAACTGCCTCCACCGCGCTCACTTTCCTCTATTGTCCGAGAAACAACCTGACAACGCTGAATATCAGTAACAATACTGCATTGACTTATCTCTATTGTGGCTTTAACCAGCTTACCACGCTGGATGCCAGTTCCAATACGTCACTTCCTGCGCTCAATTGTTCCTTTAACCAGCTTGTATCGTTGGTCGTTTCCGATCAGGGGGTGATTAAAACGATCGATTGTGAATCGAACCGTCTCAGGGGTACGGCCATTGCGGAACTGATCACATCACTGCCGGATCGGACCGGAACAAACGCGGGAAGCGTCGATTTTGGACTGACTTTCGAAGGGGAAGAAGCTGGTGAGAATAATTTCACCAGAACGGACGATACGAATGCCAGAAAGAAGAACTGGTACCTTTACTAAACACCGAAGTGGTTGTAAATCTTGTACATGTTACTTTCATTAACCGTAATCGATAAACAAGAAACCGATGAAAACAGAATATTTGATCCATGTGATGATAATGCTGGTGACTCTTTTCATATCCTGCAGCAGTGAACCGGGAGTGGATGAACCGGACGATGTGGAGAAGGAGCAACCGGTGCTGACTGTTTCTCCCGCCCAATCCATCAGTGTGGAAGCAACCGGTGGCAGTTCGGTGATTTCGGTCTCAACCAATCAGGGCTCATGGAGTGCCGGTTCCAGTCAATCGTGGTGCAAGATCAGCGACAAGACGGCCGGTCAATTTACCATCGCGGTGGATCCCAATGCGACAGCCACGGTGCGTGATGCCACTGTGACGGTCAATGCCGGGAAAGCCACTCCTGTAAAGATAGCCCTCTCTCAACAGGGGGCGGCTCCAACCTTGTCACTTTCACCGGCAGCAGGTACCATTGTCTTCGCTGCTTCTCCTCAGGAACAACAGTTCACCTATCAGGTTACCACCAATCTCACATCGTGGGAGGTTGTGGTGACACCAGCGGAGGCGACCTGGTGCAAGGTGACCAAAGATGCGGGAAACAGTCGCTTCACCATTACTGCTGAAACAAACCGTTCAACCTCATCCCGTGGACCTGCCACGGTAACCGTCACCGCGGGCAGTGCAACACCACAACAAATCACCGTGAACCAGCGTGCAAACACTTCGCAGGAGAGTGAGGATTACGAATATGGGGATGAAGAGATTTGGGATTGATGGGAAAAGTATCATTACAAAAAGCAGACTGCCTGAGGGGCAGTCTGCTTTTATCGGACCTGAGCACACAAATCATCTTCCTGTCTATTGAGTGTTCAGTGCTATACTGACTGACCATTTGGTGTTCGCTTTCCATGAAGTAACCGTTTTGGTTGTCCATCCATTGATGCCTTCCTCTTCCAGCTTGTTACTGAAAGTGGTGAGATAGGTGCCGATGCTGCCTTTGCTATCAGAGGCCCCATATCGGTAGCTGCCGTCTGATGCGTAAACTTGGATAAAGGGTATGTCCTTGAAGGTGAAAGAGGTGGTCTGTCTCCTTTTTAGCTTGCCCCTGTCTGGATCTCCTGCCCTGTCGTTGTATCTGCTGGTGATATTCTGAGCCGTTCCACTTAGTATGTTCCGCGATACTGCATCAATTTCAATGCTGATCTCCCAAACCGACTCCACCTTGTCGTAGCTTTCTTTCTTGGAATAACTACTGTTTGAAGTATAGATCACCCTGTTGCCGGAATAACTGGTTGTTCCTGTAGCAGAGGTGATGGGCACCACCAATTCATCGGGGAAGCTGGCTGTAAAGAATCCGCTATAGTTGTTCAACTCGTTAATGGTCAATTTGATTTTCCCGCTAACGAACTCCAGCTTCTCTTCCAGCCGTACGGTCATTGTCACGTCACTCTCCTTATTGAAAGCGTGATAGTAGACCACGATGAGCGTTTCTCTCTTCTCCTGGAGTGCCGCTACCTCTTCATACTGATAGGAGTCAAAGAATGCATCCACAAAGATGATCTCCCTTTTTTCATTGTAGCGATATAGTTCACAAATCTGTCCTTTGCCGCCATCCATTCCGCCTTCCACCTTGATGGAAAGGGTGATCTTACTATCGGGTAGCTTGTAATCAGGATCGATGCTGATTCGTTCATAGAATGTGGAGTATGGTTTGATACCAATAGGTTCTTTGCTTGTTACCTCATTCATGCTGTTTAATGTCATCTTTTTGCGAGCAATC